>NZ_JBFTNT010000132.1:0-10552 GCF_056397585.1 Pedobacter sp. 05L430
ATTTACTCCCAGGTCAAGCAGAACGGAAACTGTTGATTTCATTCTTAAAGATTTACAGGAGGCCAAAGCTGATCTACCTATGCAATCGGCTCTCGCTTCTGTGGATGTTGGTAGGATTACCCAAGGTGCGACGCTTGCTTTAACTGCACGTGTGGCATTATTTGAGGGGACATGGGGGAAATTCAGGGCTGATGGCAATGCTACAAAATATATTGATGCTGCGATTGCTGCTTCAAGGGAGATCATGAACAGTGGTACATATGGTTTGTACACAGGCAAGGGCGCGCAAAGCTATCGTTACTTATTTTTGGAAGATGGCGACGACTCCAGGGAATCGATTTTGGACAGGAGATATGCCCGAAATATCCTGGGACATGATATTCCATATCAGTATGATGGGAACGGTTATAACCCGACCAGAAAGATGGTTGACCTTTATTTAGATAAGAATGGATTGCCCATCACAGCTCCAGGAACGGTTTTCAAAGGTTACGGCACTTTTGTTTCTGAATTTCAGGACAGGGATCCCAGGATGACCATGACGATGATCATTCCGGGAACGTTAACCAACAGGGTTTTCTTTCCCGTAAATAAGATTGCCAACTGGCCTGATAAGCCGCAACGTAATTTCAATACAGGATATATACTCTATAAATATATGTCGGAAGACCCAGTGGCCAATAATTCCGGACAAAATGGAGATGCCAGTATATTTGACTTTGATCGCCACCTTATCCGCTATGCAGAAGTGTTGCTTATTTATGCAGAAGCAGTTTTTGAAAAAGCAGGAGCAATAAGCGACGGTGATCTTGATCTTTCGATTAATAAGCTCAGAGATCGTGCGGGTATGCCGCATTTGACCAACACTTTTGTGGCTACCAATAACCTTAATATGAGAAATGAGATCAGGAGGGAAAGAACTGTTGAACTCACTTTGGAAGGATTCAGGTACGATGACTTGCGCAGATGGAAAACTGCTGAGACTGAATTGCCACAGGATGTTAAAGGAATTAAAATTACTGGTTCTGACTGGGCTGGGAAAGCACCTTACAGCGATCCAAGCTACCTGAGTAAGGTAGATGCAAATGGTTTTCTGATTGCTGAAAAAAGCCGAAAATTCGATCCAAATAAGGATTATCTTCAGCCGCTTCCGACTAAAGAGGTCGCCTTTTATCAGGCTAATGGCCACAAATTAGAACAGAACCCTGGCTGGTAGGATGATTTTACGCTCGAGCTGGCCGACTGTTGTCGGCTGGCTTTTTATACAATAATGATTAAATGAATTAAAAAATAAATTATATGTTCAAAAAAGTGAGTTTATTAAACTTCTTGGTTATCTGCCTGATGTCTTTGGCATTTGGACAGCAAGCAAAGAAATCAGCTTCTGGAGGGCTTATGGGCCATCGATTTTTAACTTTTAATACTATAATAAGGGTAAACCAGATTGAAGTATCACGGGATCGGAGTGTTGGCGAGGATGAGCGGGCTTTACATACACCTGAAAAAGTTATTGCTTTCAGAAAAGCCGTGGAAGAGGGTTTTCCTGGAGCCAAGATGACCTGGGCGTTTAGCTGGCTGGCGCTGAATGACAGCACAGAGAATTATAAAGAAATCCGGAAACTCGTTGTTGGCTATCACCGTGAATATGGTGACGAGATAACGTTTATCCCCGGTGCTTATTTTGCAAATGCTTATAATACTACTGAGCAAGTAAATAAGGACCTGCATGACGGACTTGCACTTGTAAGCCGGATGGTAGGCAACAGCTACCGCCCGCTTAGTATAGTAGCGGGTTTCCTTTCTGCAAAAAACCAACAATACCTAGCTGAAAAAGAAAATATACATGTTTGCCAGGGCAACATCTGGAGTCAGTTTGCGATTGATAACCAGGATGGCGATGGTTCTGTTTCTTATCCCTTTTATCCTTCAAAAGAGCATTTTTGCAAACCTGCACAAGGTAAGAGCGATTTTATTGATGTAGTTAATCTGGACGGGTGGACTGTGGATTTTTTAGCCGCCAGACGACAAGGTTTTGCAGAAGGTTTTAACAGCCGTATGGGAGTTGGACCTATAGAAACATTAGGTAAGCACGGAAACGAGATCGGCCTGAAAGAAATGCTTCATGCTACTGCTATCCATTTTGATAAGGGCTTTGAATTGAATGGGTTTGGTTGGGTTACTAATTGCTGGGAATTGTCTCTTCCTTATGATGCTGCCCGGTTGAAGGATTGGCTAAGCAGTGTAAAAAAACGCTGGCCGGATACAAAAGTGATTACCCAGGGAGAGTTTGGTTTACTATGGAGATCCCATTACAAAAGCAACGATTTCAACTATCGCTTTGTAGAAAAAGGGTCAGGAATTGGTGGTTCGGATGCCAATCTTGAGATTAGTTGGTTTATGAACAAGGATTTCAGGCTGGCATTGCTTAGGGACTGGAAACTTAATAGCCCGAAGTTGGTAGTTGACTTTACCCGTTACGATTTGAATGCAAGGGAGCCAATTGGAATGACGAGAAAGTGGAGCTTAATGGGCGATATTAATCAAAAACAAACCCGTCCGCAGGATAAGCCCGTTCCGTTGAATAAGCTGCCGGAAAAATCAAATTTGATTATAAAAAAACGATACCCAAATTTATTAAAAGGGTTGTAATTTAAACATACAGGGTGATACACAGAAAGCTAAATTTTCAGAAGTGTTGATATGTAAACACTTCTGAAAAGAAGCCTAGCGATCTAACCATTTTTTGAATTCTGCAACTTTGTTCTTGCTGATGATGACCGGTTCGCTGGTCTTAGGATCGGTAACTATTCGCAACTGATTTTTACCGTATACGAAAATAGTTTTGATTGACCTCATGTTGATGATGAACTGTCTGTTTGCTCGGTAGAAGATATCGTTGTCCAACTGCTTCATCAGTTCGTCAAGGCTTATATTGGTAGAGAACTGCTTGTTGTCGAAAGTAAATATAAGAACGGTACTCCCGTCTAAAAAGAAATAGGCGATCTCGGACACATCCAGGTGTATAAGTTCATCTTTATGGTAGGTGATAATCCTTTTCCGACCGTTTTCCTTTTCTCGTTCAGGGTGCTGAACCAGTATCTGATCCTGCAGTTTTTCCTGCAAGGTATTGAGTTGCAGGTTGAGTGTACTCAGGCTGTTGATCTTTTCATTAAGGCCTGCGATTTCGTCTTCCAAGGCCTGTTCATGCTTGCTGTAAATCCTTCTTATCAGCAATAGGCAACACGTAATAATGATCAGGGTACTAAGCAGAAAACCAATGCTAAACTGCTTATATAGATCGGAAAGTTCCTGGTGCATTACCTCGATATTTGCATGGGAAGCTACAATCCAGTCGCTGCCTTTTACGGGGTACACATTTACGATTTCCGAGCTTCTGTGTTGGCTTTTGGGAAAGTTTCTGATACCACCGAGCTTTTTCTGAGAACTGATGACCTCGCTAAAGGAAATAGAATTTTTTCCTTCACCCAGATCAAGTTGGGAGTTGTTTTGTTCAATTTTTTGCCCTATAAGCGCCGGATTGGGATGGCAAAGTTCGATGCAGTTCTTATCATACATACAGATGAATTCGCTTTGCACGTCGGTATTCTCGATACTCTGCTGCAGGTTCCGTATCACTTGTGGCTTTTCAATTCCAATGAGCAGCTGTTGTTCCAGTAATCTGCCAATCTCCCTGCTTTCACGTTTCCCAGATTCCATCTTGCTGGTCCAAAGTTTTTCACTGGCAACCTGGTAAAGATAGCGGAAAGAGAAAAAACTGATCAACAATACCGTGGCAGTAACGGTTATGAAAACGTAAATATGCAGTCGGGTCTTATTCATTTGGGATGCTTGAGTAAAGTTCACGTACAAGAAGGGGTGTGTGAACTATAAATTTGTGTAAGCCGAATGTCCTAAAAATATGGACTTATTCAAAGAAAAAAAATCGGCTTTACCGGCTAATAATTCCCTTTAACAGGAAAACATTGGTTCAATCAGCTCGTAGAGAGTAGTTTTGTTTCATCATTATCTAATATAAGTAGTATATGAAACGTAAATGGAAAATTATTATTTGTATCGCACTTGCCTTAGTATGCCTGCAATTTATAAGGCCAAAAGAAACCACAGGCTCGGCATATGGCGTGGGCAAGCAGCTAGGTGGTGTGTCCAGAGAAGTAAACGGAATCTTGCAGACTGCTTGCTTTGATTGCCATTCTAGTGAAACGCGGCTACACTGGTATGACAAGATTACTCCTGTGAATTTTCTGGTCGCTTCGCATATCAGAAACGGTAGAAAAGCGCTCGATTTTTCGAATTGGGATTCGCTGGCTACCGCGCAGCAAAGTGCTGCGCTTTACTATGCGCTCAATAAGATCTTGTCCGGAGAGATGYCACTGCCAAGCTATACTGCCGTTCATCCTCAGGCTAAGGTGGATGAAAATGAGATTGAAACATTAAAACGTTACCTACTTTCCATTTCTTACGGAGCTAAACAAGGTAAAGTTGCGCCAAACAACCCTAAAGAAATAACGGCTGTGGGTGTTAAGCCAGAGCGGGAAGTTAAACCATCTCCTAACGGGATAGCTTATATTCCAGATTACCGAAATTGGAAGGCAATAAGTACTACGGACCGTTTCGACAATGGAACATTACGTATTATTTTTGCAAATGAAACCGCCGTAAAGGCCTTGCAGTCAAAAAAAACAGATCCATGGCCGGATGGGAGTATTTTTGCGAAGACTGCCTGGAAGCAGCAACAAAATGCTGATGGAAGTATTTCTGCCGGGAAATTTGTACAGGTCGAGTTCATGATAAAAGATGCCCGTAAATATGCCAAAACAAAAGGATGGGGCTGGGGAAGATGGAAAGGCGACGATTTGCTGCCTTACGGAAAGACTTTGGATTTTGATACCGAATGCGTTTCCTGTCATCAACCTCAGCGAGATAATGATTATGTATTTACCAGGCCAATAGACCTGTTCAATTTTAAAAATTAAACGATCATGAAAAGGAAATCAATTATAGGAATGATCTTATTCGGTTTGGCGCTAGCATTAGGCTGCAGTTCGGAACGTAGCGACAGTTTGAATGATGAAGCCTCAGTTGGATCTGTTCAGGGACTACCCGAAAATCCCTTACTACTAACCGCTCTAACAACAAGCATTCGTCCTGATAACGGTACCACGTCTACACTTTATGGAAATGAGCTAGCCGTACGCCATACGCACACGCAAGAGAATAGCTATCCGGCTGGCACGATTCTGTACAATGTTACCTGGAAACAAAAAGCAGATCCTCACTGGTTTGGTGCCCGTGTGCCAGGGAAAGTATTTTCGGTCGAGCGTGTTTCGATCGGCCTAAGTGGCGAAATGGTATATGAACTCTATAAGGGGAGCCCTCTAAGGTTGGTGCCGGCTTCGGATCAGATACAAAGGCTGTCGCAAGTCTTATCCATTCAACAGGCAATATCGCCATAGGTCAGATAGGAACTATAAAATTTCTATTTCTTTCTCTTCAAAGGTCTCAAATATTTGTGCAATGATTATATTTCTTGTAAGATCTGCATTTGAAATATCCTTGCACCAGAAATATATTTTTATGCTGCTGTTTACCTTACTCACAGGACTGATCATAATTACGGGTTCCTTGTTTACAAAGACGTTATCATTTTTAGTAATAATATCTCTGATCTGATGTACTACTTCAGTTGAATTGAAAGGTTTAGCGATAGTTAAAGAAATGTCTATACGCATTTGGTTATTGCTAAGGGTCCAATTGATGATATTGTTCGACAAAATGGCCCCGTTGGGAATAATAATCTCTGCACCTTCGTCACTAAGCAGTGTACTGGCGCGGACACCGATTTCCTTAACCCTTCCTTTTTTATTGCTTAGCTCTACCACATCTCCGATGCGGATAGTTTTATCAAAAATAAGGATGATCCCCGATACGAAATTGCTTACGATATTCTGTAAGCCCAGCCCGATACCTACACCAAGGGCGCCAAGGATTACGGTGATTTTGTCAATTGGCAATCCAGATGCTGCCACAGCAATAAGGAATCCTCCAATGAGTAATACCAATCGTGTAATTAGCAATTTCGAGCGCTCTCCTTTATTGTCTTCTATTCCATCGTCGCCGGTATCTCCAAAGAAGTAGGCAATGTACTTCTGTAAAAAGTTGGCAATCCAAATGATGCCTAAAAAGAGTACAATACCGCCAAAGGTAAAAGAGAAGTTTCCTATAGTTCTTTTTTCATTAAGGATCTCCATTAAAGATTCATAAAGACCGTTAAAAATATTAAGATTGGTGGTAAATATCACAAACCAGATAATTGTAGCACCAACACCGGTTAGCCTTTTAAGGCCTGCGATAACAGGGTGCCAATCGAAATACTCAGGATAGCCTTTGCGGATTCTGCTACTTTTCATTTGAAGCAGAAAAGCCTCCACCAATACTTTCGCAAGAATGGTTAAGGATATGGCATTTAGCAAGGAGTTTACACCTGTCGAATAAAAAATTTGGGTAAGTGTGAAGCGGCCAAAAATATTGCATAAAGTAGCAATGACTGCAAATATGGTATAGATAAATCCCGTAAGGAGTATCATTCTATATTTTTTTGCCTGCTCATCTATCTTCTTCAAAATAATGACGCCGTAGACGGTAGAACTGAGACTAAGGAAAAGAAGGAGCCAGCGTTGATATCTTGGTGGCATGCCTAAAAGACGCAGAAAAACAGGTGCAAGAAGAAGCAGTACAAATATGCACCAAGGGTAAAATAATTTTGACGATAGTTTTTTACGAAAAAATGCTGTCAGCAAAACTGCAAGTAAGATCTGTACCGATTCGATATAAAGTGCCGGGGCCATGAGGTCAAAAATCGGCGCCAGCGTAAAGAGCATGATAAAGGTAATTAGATAGGGTTGCGGACTGAGTAAAGAGAAATCGTCAACTGCTTCCAACCTGTCGCGTTGTTTCATGCTTCTGAAATTGAAAAATACCCAGAAGAAGAAAGTAGCACAGGTAAGGAACAGTAAAAAACGGCTGCTGCGGGTGTATACAAAATAATAGCCTGATATTTCCTGTTCCCCATTGATAAACTTGCGGAATCCAACACCCCTGGTCTTACCACTTGCTGATTCCCAAAGGTAACGTCGTTCTTTTCCGAAAGCTTTTATACTTACTGCATCAAGCTGGTTATCGGTAAGATACATTAACTCCTTAATGTTTATCAGATTGGCCGATGTTCGCGCCTGCAGGTTATTAATTGACGATGTTGTTGTCTTTAGCAGACTGTCCATTACCACACGTTTTTTCTGTAGCTCTGCAAATTGATCTTTAAACATAATGCGCATAGAAGGCAGCGTAAAAAGTTTAATCAGCACGGTGTCTTTGCGTAGATTAAGAATTTCCGTTTTTAATTCCCTTAACTCTTTTTCGTATTCATCCAGATCCGACAGGCAATCTTTGTTGTTTGTTTGAAGTTCTTTAAGTAAGGTCTGATCCATTTGCAGGTTTTGCAAATTCAACATTCTTTCACTTTGTGTAAGCCTATTTTTGAGTAAGGCAAGAGCAGCCTCATCTTGTGTTAAATGTGCCGTTATGGGATTTAGTTTCTTAAAAGAACCAACTGTAACGGGAACTTTGTTTACCGTTTCGAATACCTTCTCTAAATGAATCAGATAATCGCCCTTTGTCAAGGTTGCAGAGTCAGAAAGGATAGAAATGTCCTGACCTTTATCCATTGCCTTATTTTTCTGTGCAAAAGTAGAGACGGAAAGGCACAAGACCATTACCAGGGATATTGTGAGGTGAATTGCTATTGAAAAAGGATTTTTTATTGTCATTTGATCCATAGGAAGTATTGAAGATGTATCCAGAATATAAAAATGCTTTGGATTGTCAAAAATAGTTAATACAATTGTGATAATAGGTTAGAAAAAAGAATTCCATATAAAATCCTCATTGTTTCCTGYACCATTACCGAAGACTTTTCTGAAGAAATATTTTAGCCAAGTATGGCCGCAGTTAGTTGGTATATTGTATATAATATATATTGTATATTTGATCATCATTTAAAATTTGCAACATTGAAAGATAAAATACAATCCGACTCATTAAACCAGTTAGCTGATCCGACATATTCCAGGGTACGGGAAAAATTAAGAGAAGATATTCTTTCTGGTTATTTTATTTCGGGAGAAAGGCTAAAGATCGCTGAGTTGGTTGAGCGGTATAAAGTAAGCCAGATGCCCATAAGAGAAGCATTGCAACAATTGCAGGGTGAAGGATTGCTGATCATTGAGCCAAATAAAGGAGCCCATGTCAGAAAAGTTGATCAACAATTTTTAGAAAATATTTATGAGATCAGACAGCTAATTGAAGTTTATCTTACGGTTAAGTGTATAGAAAACTTAAAGGAAAAGGATCTGAAGCAGCTCAATCAACTGCAAAAAGGATATGAAACAGCAGCAGCAAAGAAAGATCATACCGGCTGTTTACAATTCAATAAACGGTTCCATTCTGCAATTTATGAATTGGCCAATAATGCTGAAGGTTTGCAGATATTGGAAAAACACTGGCAGTTGATCAATACGTTACGCCTGACTTATGGCTTTGGTGTAGAGCGGACAAATGAGGTTATAGAGGAACATCGTGCAATAATTAGCGCCTTGGAAAACAGAAATCCCATAGAAGTAGAAGCTGCAGCCGCCAGGCATTGCGTTAACGCCAAAGCCGACCTTCTACGTCAGATAGGAGATAGATTAAAATAGGATTTATTCATTTCTGAGGTAAGATAGTTAGGATGTTGTTAATGAAACGCCAGCTATTTTGTGGTATTTATAAATGTTTACTTTCATATTGTATATTGTATACAATATACTAAATTTGAATTATTATGAAACGCTGCCGGTAGAAATTATAAGTACATTATTATGAAGATCACTGAAATTAAAACCTTTATTTGCCATTCCTACAGAACGAACTGGGTGTTTGTGAAAGTAATCACAGATTCTGGTCTTTACGGAGTAGGTGAGGCAACGCTGGAAATGAGGGAATTAACTGTTGTGCAGGCGGTAAATGAACTTAAAAGATATTTAATAGGTAAAGACCCTCATCATATAGAAGCAATCTGGCACGATTGCTACCGCGATGCCTATTGGCGGGGTGGGGTAGTTTTAATGAGCGCACTGGCTGCCGTTGATATGGCATTATGGGATATCAAAGGCAAAGATCTGGGGGTGCCAGTCTATCAGTTACTGGGCGGAAAAGTAAGAGATGCTGTTCCATGTTATGCAAATGGATGGTTTGCCCCGGCTAAAACGCCCGAAGAATTTGCTGCAAAAGCTAAGGAAGCCGTTAAAAAGGGTTTTAAAGGTCTTAAATGGGATCCTTTTGGTTCGGCCTACATGAACCTGACCAAAAAAGAATTTGCTTACGCTTTGAAGTGCATTGGTGCTGTTACAAATGCTGTTGGAAAAGAAATAGATATTTTAATTGAAGGTCATGGACGATTTAACATGCCGACAGCCATTAGGGTAGCTCATGCCCTGGAAGATTTTGACATTACCTGGTTCGAAGAGCCTATTCCACCAGACCACATGGAAGGATTGGCACAATTAAGAAAGAAAACTAAAGTTCCGATTGCAGCAGGGGAACGTCTATATAGCAGGTGGGATTATCGAAGTTTTCTAAATCAGGATTGTGCAGATTTCATTCAACCTGATGTGAGCCATGCTGGGGGTATCTCCGAACTAAAAAAGATTGCTGCGATGGCTGAGTGCTATTATATTCCGCTTTGTCCTCACAATCCTAGCGGACCAGTAGCAAATGCAGCAACCTTGCATATTGCAGCTTCCACACCTAACTTTCATTTTTTGGAAACGATGAGCAGTGATGTACCTTATCGAAACAAAATAAGTACTGAAAAAATTGAATTTACCAATGGAATGATGCAAATTAACGATTTGCCAGGTCTTGGAATAGACATCAATGAAGAGGCAATCAAGGAGCATACATATGAACCAAGAGACTTAAGGCATTACAATGGTAAGCTTACTGAAATCAGACCGCAAGATGCCATTGGCTATTTTGCTTAATAATTTTCTAAAATGAAAAATGATCAGATATAACGCTCCACGTAACTTAAAATTGAAATCCTTTAATTGGGAGTTGATTATTCTGCTGTGGCTGGTCTTTTTCTTTAATCAGGCAGACCGACAGGTATTTAATGTGATCCTGCCGCAAATTAAAATAAGTCTGCAGCTTACAGACGCTGAATTGGGTATGATCGCTTCTGTATTCATTTGGGCGATAGGATTATGTGTGCCTTTAAGCGGATATATTGGTGATGTTTTTAGTAAGAAAAAAGTGATCATTTTTAGTCTGCTATTATGGAGTGTTGCCACTTTTTTTACCGGATTCAGTGCAGGATTGATCCATCTGGTAATACTTAGAGGAATTGTGGGAAGCAGTGAATCTTTTTATGCTCCGGCGGCCAACGCGCTTATAGGTGATACATATAAGGATAAAACAGGGTTTGCAATGGCCATAC
>NZ_JBFTNT010000133.1:0-10519 GCF_056397585.1 Pedobacter sp. 05L430
AAATACCAGACCGGTGCAAATCAATAGTCAATTCAGGAGTTTGCTGCTGGCAAATTTTAAAACGATTAAAGGCCCTTCTGAATACGCAGAGAAATTAAATATTTCCCTTACTTATTTAAATGAAGTGGTTAAAGGGCTCACAGGCTTTCCGGTTAGTTACTGGATTCATAATGAGATTGTACTCGAAGCAAAGCGGTTGCTATATTATACCGATCTAACGGTAAAAGAAATCTCATTTGAATTGGGATTCTCAGATCATACTTATTTTTCCAGATTGTTTACTAAGTTTGCCGGCACTTCTGCCGGAGCCTTTAGGGCTATATACCGCAAATAGTCCAATACTTACCTTTCTTTCTTCATTGCAAAGTGAACGTTTTTAATGTTGTTTTGTAACATCAAAACAAGGAATTATGAATTTAATAAAAAGAAAGGCGCTTGTAATATTTGAAAAACAATTTGGCAAAACAGGACATGTTCTGGATGTTCGTGCATGGAATCCTTCAACGTTTTATGAAATAGATCTGCACTTGCCAGGGGTAGATATGAGCAAGTGGCAAAGCGTACAGCACATGAAATGTAAGGTTTCCGATGGGGTTTACAGAGACTATACACCTGCGCATTGGGATGAGGATACACAAACCTGTACATTGTATGTTGATGCAGCACACGACGGTAGCGGAAGTAAATGGGCTGCCAGCTTAAAACCAAAGGACGAGATAATGTATCTTGGAATTTCAAGTACTTTTACAAAGCCAGTTCCTTCTGCTTCGTTAACCTGCCTTGGCGATAGTTCTGCAATAGGGCATTTTTTGGCTTTAGAGCAATTGGCTGGYAAGGGAAATGTATCTGGAGCTGTAGTAATCAAGGAAGAAGAACACCGTAAAGCATTTATGTCGTACTTCGATTCTACATTGGAGGCTATCCCTCAAAAAGTGAGTAGCAATATCAATAATTTGCAGGAATGGTTACAGGAACAAAATCTTGATGGTGGCGCGGTATACTTAGCCGGCAATGTTCCTATGGTTGTTGAGCTCAGAAAAATAATTAAAGCATTACCAGGTTTTAATGGACGTGTTAAAGTTCAGGGTTTTTGGTGGTAAAATTTTATCTTTGCCATCAGGAATAAAGAAGGAATAATGAGTAGTGCACCGCTGGAAAGAATCCAAAACGAAATAGAGCCATTAAGGCAGCAGATAATCAATCATAAAGTTTATTCAGTTATCAATGATCTTGAAGATCTGAGGATCTTTATGCAATACCATGTGTACGCAGTTTGGGATTTCATGTCGCTGTTAAAATCGCTTCAAATTAACCTTACCTGTACCACTATTCCCTGGTTTCCGGTTGGATCGGCAAACAACAGGTATTTAATTAATGAGATCGTTGCCGGAGAAGAATCTGATGTGGATAGTAAAGGTGAAAGGAAAAGTCACTTTGAAATGTACCTTGAGGCAATGCAGCAATGCGGAGCAGATATCAATCAGATTGATCAGTTTGTAAACGCATTGAAAACAACAGGTGATTTGAATAAGGCTTATGAGTTGTCTGATACTCCAGATGAGGCACGAAGCTTTGTGAACTTTACTTTTAAAATTATCAACAGCAATCAGCCGCATTTGCAGGCAAGCACGTTTACGTTTGGCAGAGAAGATTTGATACCTAATATGTTCCTGACTATAGTAAACGACCTGAACAAGAAATTCCCTGATCAGATCTCTTTATTTAAGTACTATCTGGATAGGCACATCGAGGTGGATGGAGATCATCATAGTCACCTTGCGCTAGAAATGACTTCAGATCTATGCGGTAATAGCGATGAATACTGGAAGGCCGCAGAACAAGCTACAATAGAATCGCTTAAAAAGCGGATTGAACTATGGGATGGCGCTTACAACAAAATTGTATTCGCCACTACAACAGCATAAATTATTTCATCAGATCAAAGAATTTTGGTAAATCCTTTTCATTGCTTGAATAAAACGTCAGTTTTTTAGCTGTATCGTAAAGGTATAGCGATGGATATTGTTTAGGGTGAAACAAGGGAATAAACACATGATCGCGATCTTGTAGTATCGTAACATTCTTTAGTGCCTGTAATGGCTTACCATAATTGGTAAAAAAGTAATCTATAGAACGTTGCTCATCCTGCGTAATCATATAAATATTAACGTTCTTTAGCTCTTTAGTTCTTTTAGACATGTTTGCAGCCGTTCTTTGGCAGTGTTCGCAAGTAGCGTCAAAGAACATCAATAAAGCTTTTTTCCCTTTTGCTATCTGACTTGTAGAATAAGCATTGCCATCAGTTTTATAGAAAACCGCAGTAGGCAACACACTACCCGGCAAAAGCGCCTGGCTAAAAGCAATTGTAGAAAATGCACAAAGGATTAAAGAGAATATTATTTTTTTCATAGAATGTTCTTAATAAAAGAAAGCGCTAATATCATATTCTTTATAATAATTATCGTCATTTAAAACCTAATTTTTACAATAGAACATTGGGCTGTGGATAAGGACTGTTGCCCTAAGTACTTGCAAATGGTTGGTTTGTGCAACAATAAGATGATAAAAGGTTAGCCTTAATTGTATATAAAAACTTTTCTCTAAGTTTGTTTACATACAAATGAGCAAGGAATGAAAGTTGAAAGTTTAGAGCCGGCATCGCTTTGGAATAATTTTATCAGTTTAAATGCAATACCCCGTGCATCAAAGAAGGAGCAAAGGGTAATACAGTTTATGGTTGACTTTGGTAAAAACCTTGGACTACAAACAATTCAGGATCGTACTGGAAATGTAATTATAAAGAAGCCGGCAACCACTGGTATGGAAAGCAGACAAACTGTAATTCTGCAGTCGCATCTTGATATGGTTCATCAAAAGAATGGCGATACAATCTTTAATTTTGATACTCAGGGGATAGAAATGTATGTAGATGGCGATTGGGTTAAAGCTAAGGGTACTACCCTGGGCGCCGATAACGGTATTGGCGTTGCCACCATTATGAGCATTTTAGCTTCATCAGATATTGCTCATCCTTCTATTGAAGCTTTATTTACAATAGATGAAGAAACCGGGATGACGGGGGCAAAGGAGCTTGATCCGTCTAATCTCTCAGGAACTATTTTGCTGAACCTTGATACAGAAGAAGATGATGAGCTTACCATCGGCTGTGCCGGCGGTATAGATACAAATACGATATATACTTATAAACAAAAACAGGTTGCAGACAGCAGCATTGCTTTTGAGATCTCTATAAAAGGTTTACTAGGCGGCCACTCCGGTATGGATATCCATAAAGGCAGGGCCAACGCGAATAAATTGATGAACCGGTTACTTTATGAGGCAAATAAGGAACTTGGTATTCAGTTGAGTTCGGTAGATGGCGGAAGCCTAAGAAATGCCATTCCAAGAGAATCTAAAGCTGTGGTTGTGGTAACACCTGCTCAAAAAGAAAAGTTTAATTCCTTTATAAAAAGTTTTACAGCTATTGTTGAGGCAGAATTTCATGCCATAGAACCTTCTTTATTGATTTCTGCCGTTGAAACCCAATTGCCTAAGTTTGCAATGGACGAAGCAGATTTTACCAAGATCGTGAATGCAGTTTACTCTCTTCCAAACGGTGTTTTTAGGATGAGCCCTGATATTGCTGACCTGGTGGAAGCCTCTTCTAACCTGGCCAGAGTGATTATTGGAAACGGAGAGTTTGTGACCCAATCATTGCAACGCAGTAGTGTTGAAAGCACTAAACGAGATGTTGCAATTGCCGTTGGTGCATCTCTGGAAATTATTGGATGCGATGTTTCACGCAGTGGCGATTATCCGGGTTGGAAACCTAATCCCGATTCCAGTATTTTAKAATTGATGGCTGATCTATATAGATCCAGTTTTAATTCCGAACCTAATGTTAATGCCTGCCACGCTGGTTTAGAGTGCGGTATTTTGGGTGGCCACCTGCCGGGAATGGATATGATCTCCTTTGGACCAACAATTCATGGTGCACATTCGCCCGATGAAAAGGTACAGGTATCTTCAGTACAAAAATTCTGGGGCTATTTGCTAAAAGTACTTCAACAAATTCCACTTAAAAATAACTAAATACTATTCTACGTTTGTTCCTATTATGAAAGTTTACATATACGCATTTTTAATCCTTATTGTATTTTCTTTATACCAATGTCAGAGTTATAAAAAGGTTTCTACAACAAAAGCTACTTCCGATAAACCCATCGACTTTAACACATCACCGGTGGTTCCTGCTGATGAATCCATAAGTAAAATGGTTATAGAAGATGGTTTTGAGGTAGAACTTATTGCAGCCGAGCCAATAGTAACAACACCTGTGGCAATGAGCTTTGATCAGAAAGGGCGTATGTGGGTAGTAGAAATGAATGGATATATGCCTGATACATTGGGTACCGGAGAAGATAAGCCATCGGGTAAGATCATTATTCTGGAAGATAAAAATAAAGATGGTGTTGCAGACGAGCGTAAACTAGTAATCGACTCATTGGTGCTGCCAAGGGCAATTTGTTTAATTGAAGATGGTATTCTGGTGGCTGAACCGCCAAACTTATGGTACTATGAACTTAAAAATGATAAGCCAGTAAAAAGGACGCTTGTCGATAGTAAATACGCGGTAGATGGTAATGTGGAGCATCAGCCAAATGGCTTGTTAAGAGCCCTTGACAATTGGATTTACAATGCAAAATCAAGTAAACGATATAGAAAACAAGGCGATAAATGGTTGATTGAGGATACTCATTTTAGAGGTCAGTGGGGAGTAAGTCAGGATAATTATGGCAGGTTATACTATAATGATAATTCGACGAACTTGTTGGGCGATTATTTTAGTCCCGGTTTTGGTGCCTCAAATAAAAATCAAAGAGGAGTGGATGGCTTTTCTGAAAGAACAGTACCAAACAACCGTGTATATCCAATTAGACCAACCCCGGGCGTAAACAGAGGTTATTCTCCAGGAACATTAGATGACAGCTTAAGATTAAGAAACTTTACAGCAGCTTGCGGTCCGTTGATTTACCGGGGAGATCTGTTTGGCAGTGCTTATGATTTTAATGCTTTTGTAGCAGAACCCTCGGCTAACTTAATTAAGAGGAATATTTTAAAAGAAACCGGATATGTAGTAAAAGGGGAGCAGGCATATAAAGATAAGGAGTTCCTGGCCAGTGTTGATGAAAGATTCAGACCGGTTAGCTTATACAATGGCCCTGATGGGGCATTATATGTTGTAGACATGTATAGAGGCATTATTCAGCATAAAACCTATGTTACGCCATATTTATCAGGTCAGATTAAAGCGAGAAACCTCACATTGCCATTGGCATGTGGCCGAATCTATAAAATTGTTCCAAAAGGTAAAAAGGCCGTTGCTACAAGCATTCCTAATGATCCTGAAAAATTGATAGCATTATTGGGAAGTACTAACGGTTATTTACGGGATATGGCTCAGCAAACGCTGATAGATGGAAAATACAAGCAAGCAATCCCTCATTTAAAAGCAGTTTTAAAACAAACGACAAATCCATTACAGGTGATTCATGCGTTATGGACGTTGGAAGGGCTTAATGCATTAGAAACAAATGAAGTGCTGGCCTTATTGAAAAGTACAGAATGGCCAATCCGTATGCAGGCGTTAACAGTGCTGCCGTCGGTAATTAACTCATCGTCTTATGCTAGCTATGTGAAAGCATTAGATGAATTAGTTGATAGTAACGACGAATTGGCTGCTCCTTATGTGGCATTTGTATCAAAATATATTAAACCATTTAATGAACAAGCCGCTGATAACATGTTGGTAAATCTGACTAAAAAGTATCCGAATAACAGTTTTGTTTCTGATGCTGTGATCAGCAATTTAGCTTATCGCGAAGAGTCGTTTAAAGAAACAATAGCCAAGTTTGAACCCGATACCAATTTGAAAATAAATAAACAGTTACAGAAAGTAATTACCGCTTATAATAACACTAAAAAGAACCGTGATCCGGATGCGCTTGCCAAAGAATATCCAAAAGGATCGGCACTGTTCTTATCTACCTGTCAAACTTGCCATTCGCACGATGGTAATGGTATTGCCTCTTTAGCACCACCATTAAATAAGTCGCAATGGGTAAATGGCGATAAAAACACTTTAATTTCAATTGTTTTATTTGGATTAACCGGCCCGGTAAATGTTAATGGCCACGTATATGAAGCGCCAGAAATTGCTGGTGATATGCCTGGAATTGGTCATAGCGATGAAATTTCTGATGAAGATATTGCTCAGTTGTTAAGTTTTATTAGAAACTCGTGGCAAAACAATGCAGGTAAAATTGATGTTAAAGACGTAGTGAGTGTTCGTGAGAAACTTAAAAGCAGACAAAAAGCATTTACAGTTGCCGAATTAGAATCAAAAAACTGAAATTAGATTTATGAAAGTTATAATTGGATCAGATCATGCAGGTTTTGCATATAAAACCATATTAGTAAAAATGTTGCTTGATGATGGATATGAAGTGATAGATAAGGGTACTCATACAAGTGCACCCAGCGATTATCCCGATCATGCTGCGCATGTAGCCCATGCTTTGTTAAATAAAGAAGGCGATAGAGGAATTTTAGTGTGCGGCAGTTCGGTAGGAGTTAGTGTAGCTGCAAATAAATTTAAGGGTATAAGAGCTGGTGTATGTCATGATACCTATTCAGCACACCAGTCTGTTGAGCACGACGATGTGAATGTTTTATGTATTGGAGAACGTGTTATTGGAATTGAGTTAGCTAAAGATATTGTTAGAGCGTTTCTCAAGGCTATCTTTTCTAATGAAGAACGACATGTTCAACGATTAGAAAAAATAGCCGCCATTGAGAGAGGAGAGATGTAGGGGTTATTGATTTGTAATGACTTGTCCGTCAAAAGCATGTTCTGTTCCAGATGGAGTAAGCATGCCTCTTGATATGATGGTATAAGTTTTGCCTTTCTTGATATCGATGTCTTTCAGTTCTTTTTTTACAGCACCGGATGCTTTATCCTTAATTTCGAAGGTGTAAATTTTAGCAGGAATCTCTACAAAATCACTTGCAGCTTTGTATGCTTTGTCGGTAGCTACTGCAACGCTATCTTTAAATGCAAGATTAAGCGCAGAAGCATCAGGCGATAAATTAATAAATCTTACAAATGCTTTTTCAGCGGCAGGAGCTTTAATGTTATCGTTAATAAGCAGATAATCAAGACTTGCTTGTTTGCCGATAAAGAATAAAGAATAGATTTTGCCGTTTTCGAACTTTAAACTCTCTGAAAGCAAGCTTTCTGTACTGCTTTCGGTTGTAAGTTTACCCGTATAGTCGCCTGGACTTAAGCGAAAATAAGATACCACGCCTCCAAAAGAAAGGGCTCCTGAATTTACTTTACTCTGGTTCAGATAGAAATTATAAGTGGCTAATGTTGGCGAGGCGTTAGTAACACTTAACAGAGAAAGTTCTGGATCAGGTGCAGGATCATTGTTTTTGCAAGATTGCATTAGTAGGGTTAAAAGCAAGATGATTATAGCTACAATGCAGATTATAAATGAGTTTGAGTAAGCGCTTTTAGTAAAGGATTTAGTGGCCATAAGAATTGGTTTAGGGTTTATAGTTAACAATAGAGCATTGATGGTAAAAAACAGAGCCGGCTCATATTGAGCCGACCCTGAATCTAAATTAACGCTCTCAAACCACTAAACGAGGCTAGTTGATAAATCGCTACAGTAGGATTAAGAAAAAATGAAAATTATTCTTCTTTAAGTAGCATACTTGCCAACGGCTCATCTCTGCTGTAAATATCTTTACGGAAATTTAACCGGTTATTTCGGTCAATAAAAGCTGTGAAATAGGCTATATAAACGGGAACTTTATTTTTTAGTGTAACGTATTGCTCTTTMCCTGAATTCATAGCCGTTTTTATTTTAGCTGCATCCCAGCCCTTGCTGTTTTTAAGTAGAAATGCTGCAAGTTTTGCAGGATCTTCTACACGGATACAACCATGACTAAACGCTCTGGACGACTCTCCGAACAGCGACTTTGAAGGAGTGTCGTGCAGGTAGATGTCGTAACTGTTTGGGAACAGAAACTTTACAAGTCCTAAGGAGTTTTTAGGTCCGGGTTTTTGTCTGACTACAGGCAAACCGCCACTATAACCCGTTATTTCCATCTGATGGTTTTTAATGTAGTTTTTGTTGCGTCGCATATTGGGCAGAACTTCATTACGAACAATACTGGTAGGGACATTCCAATAAGGGCTGAATACTACATATTTCATGTCACCCGAAAAAATAACTGTTTTGTGTATAGATTGGCCTACTACAACATTTCCACTCCATAATAAGCTGTCTGCATGGTAAACATGCAGTTTAAATTCAGGGATGTTTACACCAAGGTAATTGGAGTCAATTTGTACCGGCAACCATCGGCTACGCTCCATATTTACTAAAAGCTGTCTGATTCTCTTTTTTAACGGTGTATTGAGTTCTGTTAATGTGCCTGGCCCGATGGCACCATCTGAGGTCATGCCACTTCTTTCCTGAAACTGTTTTACCGCTAAAAGAAATTCATCATTGTAATGAGTATCGGTAGTATCACCTTTAAAATCCTCCAACTTGAATAGGCGTGTTTTTATTTGAGCAATCACTTCCGAAGAATCTCCAGGTTTATAAGATTTTTTATCGGCCACTATCGGTTTCCATGGATCTTTTTGATCAAGCTCGCGATATTTAATAAGGAAGTTCTTCAAAAGATCATATTGTCTGTAAACGGGTGCCACTGTTGTACCTGCAAATTTGGCTGGGCTTTTAATCATACTATCCAGATAAGCATCGTATGCGATCTTTTTACGTGGAAGAAACCATTCAGAAGATTTGCTAATAGAGGCATCCATACCTTCCCATGCTAATTTGGCAAAAACAAAATATTGGGCAGTAAGCATCAATTCTAGTTTGATATCTGGTTTTTTACTGGGCTTGGCGTAGATCATAGAATCCAATGCTGCTCTATATGGGATATCCTTATTGATTCCTTCATCTTTAAGATTTTTAACCCGATCGGTAAGGTTGCCTGCCTGTTCTATTAACCCATTTTTGTTATACCATGCAAAAGCAAAGTGCCTGTTGTTGTAGAATTTTTGGATTGATGCAGCGTATTCTTTGAGTAGTGGATGTGCAGCAATAAATGACTCAATTTGAAGGGTGTCAAAAAAAAGCTCCTGTTCAGAATTAAAGTTTCCAGGGATGGTTTTGTTCCAGTCTTTAATGGAACGTCTTTTTAATGAGTCTTTTGTGATTTTTGTTGCCTTCTTTTCAGATTGGTTGCAGCTATTTAAAGATAGCAGACCAAAAAGCAAAAAGGCTACAATAGGGAAGGGGCGTAACAAATTCATGCTTTAATTTTATTTAATAAATATCATGATTCCAAATTGATTTGAAAAGTAAAGCTGGGCTTAAATTAAGGATATGAACATTTTTTGGTGCTTTGTTTTTGTAAGTTGTTGTATTACAGTTCCTTTTCGATTTTGTGCTGTTCATAACTATGTTGAAAACCTGTTGGTAAGCTGTTAGTGAATTGTTAGAAAAATAAATCGGATTTTCCTTGTTTTCAATGGTTTAAGTGTGTAAATTAGATCTATCAATTACGAAGTACTTTGACAGTCTGAAGAAATTCCAAAAAGAACACTTAGCTTAAGGGCAAAAAGATTCTGGTAATTTCGATGATCAGTAAATAAAAACTCGAAGTTCAAAGGAGACAGAGAACACGAGATTTAAGATTACCGGAGCCCCAGCGCAAAGGTATGTAGACTGTGTCAGGACGGACGTATCTCAGATGATGAAGCCTACGGGATGATTTATAAAGAGATAACTTAGACGGGTTTCAAAGTTCGTGAGAACTAAGAATACTACGAAATGGTAAAGTAAAAGAAGAATTGGTGCTTTTTTATGGCTACGGCGATAAAAAAGTGGAAACGGAGTACTCAAATCGAAAGAAGCGAGACTCCGTTTTCTTTTGTACAGGCTTTTTTTGCTTTCTTGTCTGCTTTTGGTGTTTCTCATTTGCACTTTAATAGTTGAGGTGTATTTTTTTAACGACCTTCCAATGACTCTGAACGACTTTGAAACGACTCTGAACGATATTTTGTCGTTTGTAAGGCTTTTTGATGTAAGGTGTCAGGCGATGGGGTATTATACCTAATGTTATRYATACTATATATAGTGTAGAATTTGATGTGATTAYGCACATAGTATATATATAATGTGAGGAGTYRTTTTYGCCRGCCTTGTTTTACCTTYTGTGGTATTTTAAGATAAAGAATTAACCKGATTTTAACCTGCTGTTAATTTTTCTGGTTGTGGTTTAGYGAGTTAGGGATATTTTGTRAGAAATAGTGTATAAATGTTTGCGTGGTGGCTGAATTTTCCTACTTTTGCATCCCGCTTCGGAGGAAGGGAAACAGTGAAAAAGGAAGGTGAAAAAGAGTTTCAAAAAAGATTTGCAAAACAGAAAAAGA
>NZ_JBFTNT010000134.1:0-10502 GCF_056397585.1 Pedobacter sp. 05L430
ATCACCCCTGAAGGGGTATTTTTTTCATTTACCTCAAAATACCCCTTCAGGGGTGAAAAGAAACACGATATCCCGGTTTAATTTTGATTAGAAACTTTGAGCATTCAAGTTGACTGATTTGAGTTAAACACGCTAATTTAATTGTGATGAGTAGTAGTAGTAGTAGTAATAGTAGAATACTTGTTGGTGATAATGAAATTATAAGTCAAAATTCTTGTACCAGCAGCTTTACTGGTTTAACAGGAAAGTATTCCATTAATATGGTATTTAATGGCGCTGCGGACTATAAAGTAAACAAAAGGGAGTTGCGATTGCATCCGGAAAACTTTATATTTTTAAATAATTATACAAATTATTCCAGCAGAATTGATTCAGCAATACCGGTAAATGCACTATCTGTTTTCTTTGATCCGCGTTTCGTTCAGGATTTCGAATATTCCAGAAAAAGTGGCGCTGTTTTACTGGATAACCCATTTGATTATAAATATGAGAACCCGGTTTTTGTAGAGTCTATTTATCCTTTGCAGGGCGCATTAAAAGATAACCTGCTAAATCTTGCAGGGCTTATCAATCGCAACACAACCAACCAATTACTTTTGAATGATTGTTTGCATGATTGTTTGTTAAATTATTACAGCATATACAACACTGAAGTGGTAAACCGAACTGCATCATTAAAGTTCCTTAGTCATGTTACCAAATCTGAAATATTAAGACGCCTGTCTATGGCTAAGGATTATATCATTAGCAATTACAATAAGAACATCCGACTGGATGATATCGCACAGATGGCTTGTTTGTCGATAAACCATTTACTTAGAACTTTTAAACAAGCTTATCAGCAGTCGCCACACCAGTTTTTAACAACATTCAGACTTCAGCAAGCCAAATACTACTTAAGAAATACGGATTATCCGGTTAGTGAGATTGTAGATATGGTGGGCTTTGAATGCCCAAGTTCCTTTATCAGGTTATTTAGAAGTTCATTTAACGTTACTCCCGGCCAGTACAGGTAATCTGTACCGTATACGATGCTTTTAGAGTACGATATGTGTTTAGTTTAATTTTTTTTAAAAAATGGTTATGAAAAGAAAAATTCTATTGTGTATGGCGATACTGAGTATCTCCTTCACTTTTGCATCTGCTGATACTGATAAACCAGTGGCAAGTGTGAATTTAAAATCAAGCTCTGTAATAGAAGCTTACATTGACGCGAATGTTCATTGTAACGCGGCATTACTTAATCAGGTGATGGATAACGAGGCTGTGCTAAAAATAACCAGGCAGGGCAAAATTGTAGAACAAAACAAAAGGGACCTGGTAGACTTTTATAAAAGAAGAGGCGACATTACATTAAACTGTACCTCCAATTTCGAGATTTTATCAACTAGTGATTGCGTAGTGATGGTAAGGGTAGATTTTAAATATCCATTGTTTACGCAAGAGAACTATGTAACTGTTGTAAAAGACCAAAACGGGATTTGGAAAATAAGTCAGATCCACAGATTTAATGGCTAAAAAAGAATTGGTGAGTTTCGCTTATTCACCATTAAGTCCTAAACCTATATTTGAACCAGGAAGCCCGGCAATAAGTTTGGATAAATTTAAATTTGGGTTAGTTAATAATAGAAGTCATCCGATAGGTAGGATGACTTTTTTTATGGCTGCTCTTTGAACTGGCTGCTAATACGTTCAAACTTCTCTATTAAAAGATCCAAGCGCTCTTTCTCTCTTTTTAAATAAGCTTTGCGCAAAAAGGTTGCACATAATGCCATCCAGAAAACAGAGAAGGAGGTTATTCCGATCTGAAACCATAATTCCAGGTTGTCGAGCATTTCGTAGAAATAAAGGACAAAACCAAGGCATATTGCTGCAGCATAAAACCAATATAGCTTGTTGTATATAGAGAATTTATTTAACTGATAGATCTTTAATTGCGATAAAAATTCATTGGGATGTTGGGTGAAATCATTCCTCGATATTATTTTGTAATCCTTATATAGAATAAAGGTAGATACAGCTATTGCTATAATAATGATGCCTAAACCGGCAGGTGTTGTCCAGGATGTGAATGGATAAAATATTAAAAGAGCAACAAGAGATGCAAAAGAAATCAACATTCCGGCAATGTTCAATAGTGACCTTGTTTTGATGCCTGATACTTCTTTTTTTGCCTGCGAAAGCATTTCCTCAGAAGAGATTTTTACCTCCACTGAATGTGATTGCCAAAGCGATTGTATATGATCAAATTCTTGCATGTTGATTGTATAGTTCTGTAAGTTTTTGTTTAATGCGATGAATTTTTACTCTTAGATTCCCTTCACTGATGCCAGATATATCGGCTATTTCATTGTAAGGTAGTTCGTCGAGTACCATTGTAATTATGAGGCGATCGTTTTCTTCTAATTTTGATATTGACTTGTAAAGTAGTGCAACCTGTTCGTTTTTTTCCGACAATTCCTCTGGCCTGTTTTCGATAATATTGTCTGTAAGCTCATCTTTTGCCTGTCTTTTTTCTGATCTTAAATAGGTTAAGCAAGTATTGACTGCGATACGGTAGATCCATGTCGAAATCAAAGATTTATTACGGAACTTATCTAAATTCTGCCAAACTTTTAAAAATGTTTCCTGAAGAAGATCATTTGCCGAGTCTTCGTCGCCAGTATAACCATAACATAAATGGAAGATTTTCTTGGAGTTTGTGTCGAAAATTTGCTTAAATAACTGATCCTTTTGTTCCATTAATTAACGGCTGATGGTAGTTTGATCGTTGTAATCTTTAATTGTTACAACAGGTTGCGGTATCAAAAATAATAAATGTTTGCGGGCTTACCACAATTAATTACTTTTGTTGCCACTAAAAACTAATTTATGAAACAAAACCGCATCGGGCTAATTACGTTGATATTTATTACAATTGCTACTTTGCTCGGAGTTTTGAAAGATTTTGACATTGTTGCCGTTCCAGATAACATAATGATGGCAGTGCGTTGGATTCTTGCAGCGGAGCTGTTTGTTTATGCCGTTATTAAAAAGAATCTAACTACCTGGATATTGGTCTGTATGATTTTAGGAGTTTTTATTGGGATAGATTATCCGCATGTAGCTATAGCATTACAACCACTAAGCAAAGGTTTTATTAAACTCGTAAAAACTATAGTTGGTCCAATATTATTTGCAACCCTGGTTTATGGTATTGCTGGTCATTCTGACTTGAAACAAGTGGGCCGAATGGCCTGGAAATCTATGCTGTACTTCTATTGCGCCACCACAATGGCATTATTTATTGGATTGGCAGCAATTAATATTTCGCAGGCTGGAGTAGGGGTTAATATTGAAAATATGCCTCATAACGAATTGCCGAAACCCGTGAAGGATTTGACCGATGAAAGCATTCTGCAGAGTTTACCACACAGCATACATTGGTTGTATAAAACACTTGCCTTTTTTAGAAACGTTTTCCCTGAGAATATAGCGAAATCTATCTATGACGCTCAGATCTTACAGATCGTGATCTTTTCTGTGATCTTCGGTATCGGTTTAGCTATGGTAGACGAAAAGAAGCGAAAGCCTATGGTTGATTTTTGTGAAAGCTTATCTGAAACCATGTTTAAGTTCACAAATGTGATCATGTATTTTGCCCCAATTGGAGTAGGGGCGGCTATGGCTTACACAGTTGGACATATGGGAGTAGATATCTTAAAGCATTTATTTATGCTGGTGGCAACCTTGTATGCGGCATTGCTGGCTTTCATTCTTATTGTATTACTGCCTATAGCTTTATATATTAAATTACCTATACGGAAGTTTATCAATGCAATAAAAGAACCGGTATCTATTGCTTTTGCTACAACCAGTTCTGATGCAGCGTTGCCTAAAGCAATGAGTGCAATGGAAAAATTTGGAGTTCCGCGTAAAATTGTATCATTTGTAATTCCAACTGGTTACAGTTTTAACTTAGATGGAACAACATTATACCTTTCATTAGCTGCTATCTTTGTGGCCCAGGCTGCAGGAATGCATTTGTCATTTGGCGATCAGTTATTGATTGTTTTCACGCTTATGATTACCAGTAAAGGAGTGGCTGCAATACCAAGAGCATCTCTAATTATTTTGATAGCTACTGCAGATCAGTTTGGTCTTCCAACATTTATTATAGCCGCAATTTTAGGGATAGATGAGTTGATGGATATGGGTAGAACATCATTAAACGTAATAGGAAACTGTTTAGCAACAGTAGTAATTGCAAAATGGGAGGGTGAATATAATCCTGACTATGAAGCGCCAATAGAAGCTTAATTTATGACTAACAAAGGAAAAAAGATTTTTTTAGCACTAAGTATTGTGGTGCCGTTCTTGATTTATTGCATTGTATATTATACCCCAATGATAAAGAATGCCCCTTTCAGGTCGGCAGACTTTGTTTCATTTGAATACAAATGGGGAGTAGGGAAAACCCTTGCCAATAGTTATAATTCTGCTACAGGCGATTATCAATACCTTGATGATAAAGACTCGCTGGTTAAGACCCATGTGAAGCTTAGAAAAAATGACATGATCTATTTGCACAGCAAAGCAAATGAATTGGGTTTGTGGAATTTTCCAGGTGTGATTGCAAATAACGGGTCTGACTTAAATTCGCCTAAGATACTGCGTTATGAGATCCAGTTCAATTACAAAACAAAGTCAAAGAAAGTGATTTATTTGACTGATTATAACGAAATACCTAAGCTGAGAGATGTTGCAGCTCAAATGCAAAAGCTTATTGGACAAAGTATAAATGACGCTGAAGAACGTTACGGGAATAAAAAGTAATTCTGTTGTGGATTTAGAAAAATTAATTCTATATTTGCACCTCGATAAAAATAAACAATTTAAAATAATAAATATTTAACAATGTACGCAATAGTAAATATAGCAGGACAGCAATTCAAAGTTGCAAAAGACCAGCACCTTTTTGTACACCGTTTACAAGGAGATGAAGGCGCTAGTATTGAATTTGACAATGTATTGTTGGTTGAAGATGGTGGTAAAATCTCTGTAGGAGCTCCTACATTGAAAGGTGCTTCAGTTTCAGCTAAAATCGTGTCTCATTTAAAAGGTGATAAGGTAATCGTTTTCAAAAAGAAACGTAGAAAAGGTTACAAAAAGAAAAACGGTCACCGTCAGTATTTCACCAAAATCCAGATTTCTGGTATCAGTTTATAATTAGTTGTTAAACAAAGATTACCAGGTTAATCAGGTAATTAATAAAATATAAAACAAGATGGCACATAAAAAAGGAGCCGGTAGTTCGAGAAACGGACGCGAGTCGCATAGCAAACGTTTAGGTATCAAAATATTTGGTGGTCAGGAAGCTATCGCTGGAAACATTTTAGTACGTCAGCGTGGTACAAAACATCATCCAGATAAAGGAGTAGGTATTGGTAAAGACCATACTTTATTCGCTTTGGTTGATGGTACTGTAATCTTCAAAAAGAAACAAGATAACAAATCATATGTTTCTGTATTACCTACTGTAGCTAAAGAAGTTGTAGAAAAAGCACCTGTTGTTAAAAAAGCACCTGCTAAGAAAGCTGCTGCTCCTGCAAAGGAAGTTGTTGCTGAAAAAGCACCTGCAAAAAAAGCACCTGCTAAAAAAGCGGTTAAAGCTGAAGTAGAAACTAAAGCAGAATCTGCAGAATAGTAAGATATTTACTTTATAAAAAAAGGGTTTCAGCATATGTTGAAACCCTTTTTTTATAAAGTAATGCCAAATTCTAATGCCCATTCGGGTGGTTGCCTTTGAATTTTTCAGTTTTGATTTCAATTAGCTCCTGTTCAAAGTTCTCTATTGCCTTTTTAAAGCCTGCAAGGGATTTCTCAAGATTATTGATTAAAGATTGGATCTTATTAACCGATTCATTGTCTTCGGAATTTTGCGGCTCCCCATGCAAAATCCATTCATAACTTTTGCTATAATATCTGGCGATTAAGTGTAGTGTGTCAAAAGAAGGAAACTGATTTCCTAACTCTATTTGTGAATAATTACTTCTGGATATATTCAATGTGTTAGCTATAGCCGCTTGGGATAAATTGTGGTCTAATCGCAAGTTTTTGATCCTTTCTCCGATACTTACTTTTGACAGTATTTCTTGCATAATTGATTTATATTGTGTTGATTTGTATACGGTCAAATTAGAAACCCATTACCTGGTTGCAAATTCTAAACCATAAATAAATTAGGATAATTATTAGTGTAGAATTGCACCATAGACCTTATGAGTATTAAGCCAAAACTTATAAAAAAATTAAAAAATCCGTGTAAAAAATGAATTGTGGGCAATATAATAGTTTAGATAAGATTAACAATGCTGGTTAGTAGTGTGTGGGAGCATTCATCTTGTTCATTTTTTCTAATTGATAGAAAAAATGAATTATTATTTTTCAAAATTGTTCCTGATAATAATTTACGGGAATTTATTACTGGCTCGCCTAAAATTGGGGACAATGTTGAGGAAATAATTACGCAAATTTATAAATATAAATTCCTAAAACTACTTGAAAAATGTTTTAACAATAAATGTTTCAGCATAGAGGTAAGAATCCCTTCTGCTAATGAAGGGATAGACTCATCTTTTCAGATCGTGTTTACTCCTTTAATGAAAGATAAGATTGAACAGGTTGTTTGCACCATTATAAAGAATCACGAGCGCCTGGATCATTTAAGGAAACTTAATGATTATTCTCATCTTACTTCTCATCAACTACGCTCACTAACGGCTAATGTATCGAGCTTATTTAACGTTACAAGCTATAGTCGATTGGGAGGTTATGATGTTTCAAAGATAAATCAGCTACTAAGCGATGTTAATTACCAGGCCAAAAAACTGGATAGTGTAATTAAGGAACTCTGCATTTCCCTTAGCAAGCCCGGAACTGATAATCAGCCAGAAAATGAGGGCTTAGAACCAGAGAAAAAACATGTGGTACTTGTTGATGATGACCTGATGACCATTAAAGTGCATCAGGCTTTGATAAGAAATCAACATAGAGAAAAGCAGGTTGTTTTGTTCAATAATCCTGGAAATGCACTGGATTACATCAAGCAGAATAAGCCCGATCTTATTCTCTTGGATTTACATATGCCTAATATTGATGGTCTTAGATTTCTGAAGATGCTGGACGAAAGCAAGATTTCTATTGATGTTGTTATTGTCTCCTCATCAGTTGATCCAATGGATAGAACAATTGCAAAATCATTTTCCTTTGTGAAAGATTTTATTGCTAAGCCACTTACCGACGAAAAAGTAAAATCAATATTTGATCACTAATGTTCTCTGCTCATCAGCTCCTCAGCTAATTTAATAATTTCAGATTTCCTGGATTCAGCTATTGTAATCTTGTTTAAGGCTGTAAATGCCTTGTCAAGATAGCTTTTCATTTCCTGTGTGGCCAACTCCCTGATCTTATAACTATGGTATAGGTCGGTAATGTGTTTGATTTTATCTTCTGTGTTCTTGTTGGTAAATTGATCGGTAAGTTTAGTATGATCTTCTTTGCTCACTAATTCCTGTAATTTTAGCAAAAGAAAAGTTTTTTTGTTTGCTATGATGTCACCGGCTATTTGTTTTCCAAATTTCTCCGGGTCGCCAAACACATCCAGAATATCGTCTTGCAGTTGGAAAGCAATGCCCAGATTTTCTCCAAACACGTAAATAAGTTCCGCTTCTTCTGGTTTTGCCTTTGCAACAATTGCACCCAGTTTCATTGCGCCACCTAATAAAACAGCTGTTTTAAGGCGTATCATATCTATGTATTCGGGAATGCTTACGTCGCTACGGTTTTCAAATTCCATATCGAGTTGCTGACCTTCACAAACCCCTTGTGCAGTGGTATTAAACGTATCAAGAGCGGGTTTTAAAATACTTACATCAACATTTGTAATGTGTTTGTTTGCTTCAACCATCATCACGTCGCCACTTAGTATAGCAGTATTTGTACCCCACTTTTCATGTACAGTTTGCTTTCCTCTTCTAAGTGGGGCATTGTCCATAATGTCATCATGAATAAGCGTAAAGTTGTGGAATGTTTCAATTGCCATTGCCGCGGGCAAAGCCTTAAAAATATCGCCACTAAATAAATCTACTGCCATTAATAGCATAGTAGGTCTTACTCTTTTGCCGCCTAAGCTCATAATATAGCTTATGGGCTCATATAAGTTGCCAGGATATGTTGGGTATTGGATTTCGCTTATTGCTTGTTCTACGTGCTTTAATAATTCTGAAGGAGAATGCATTCTTTTGATTGTTGTTGTCTAATCCTGTACTAAAATAAAATCTATTTGACGTTTAGCCAGATCTACTTTCTTTACTTTTACCTTTACCTCGTCGCCCAATTGGTATTTTTTCTTTTTACGCTGGCCCACTATGCAGTAGTTTTTTTCATCGAGTACATAGAAATCATCAGATATATCACGAAGCCTTATCATGCCTTCACATTTGTTTTCAATGATCTCAACATACATTCCCCATTCTGTAACTCCGGAGATGATGCCAAGGAAAGTATTTCCTATGTTTTCTTCCAGATATTCAGCCTGCTTATATTTAATAGAAGCACGCTCTGCATCAGCAGCACGTTTTTCCATTGTTGAGGAATGAGAAGATGCTATTTCATATTCTTCTTCATTTGCAGACTTTTCGTTGTTTAAGTAAGCAGCCAGAAGTCTGTGCACCATAACATCGGGATATCGTCTGATAGGAGAGGTGAAATGGGTATAGTGGTCAAAAGCCAATCCGTAATGACTAGTCTTTTTTGTGGTGTAAACAGCTTTTGCCATAGAGCGGATGGCAAGTTGTGTTAATACATTCTGTTCCTTTTTCCCCTCAACATCTTCCATCAGGTAGTTCAGTGATTTTGCAATCTCCTTATCCGATTTCATATTTATCTTATAACCAAAACGGGCTGCAAAAAGTGCAAAATTACCCAGGTTTTCGAGATTAGGGGAGTCGTGAGAACGATACACAAAAGTATATTTCTGCTTTCCTTTTCCTTTTTTAGCAATGAACTCAGCTACTTTTTTATTGGCAAGTAACATAAAGTCTTCTATAAGCTTATGGGCATCTTTACGTTCTTTAACATACACGCCAATTGGTTTGCCTGTTTCATCAAGTTTAAATTTAACCTCAGTACTTTCAAAACTGATGGCACCATTTTTAAACTTCCTGTCGCGCAAGATATAAGCCAGCTCATTAAGTTTCAGAATTTCATCAGCGTAATCACCTTCTTTATTTTCAATAACTTCCTGAGCCTCTTCATAACTAAAGCGTCTGTTCGAATGGATAACCGTACGGCCGAACCATTCTGTAATGATATTTGCTTTATCATCAAGTTCAAACACTGCTGCAAAGCACAGCTTGTCTTCGTTTGGACGTAGGGAGCATACACCATTACTTAAACGTTCTGGAAGCATAGGAATCACCCGATCTACCAGGTAAACTGAGGTAGCTCTTGAATAAGCTTCTTTATCGAGATGACTATTAGGGATAACATAATGAGACACATCAGCAATGTGTACACCTATCTCATAATTTCCATTTGGTAATGTTTTAAAAGATATGGCGTCATCAAAATCCTTGGCATCGGCCGGGTCAATGGTAAATGTAACTGTTTCTCTAAAGTCCTTGCGTCCTTTTAAGTCGGCAGCAGTAATTTCTTCAGGTATCGCATTTGCTTCATTTTCAACCTCAGGCGGAAATACCAAAGGAAATCCAAACTGAGCCAGGATGGCGTTCATTTCAGTGTTATTCTCGCCCTGCTCGCCAAGTATAGTTGTTATTCTTCCAATTGGATTCTTAACGCCTTCTGGCCAATCAGTAATGCTAACCTGTACTTTTTGTCCATTTTTAGCTCCGTTTAGGTCGCTTAAAGGAACAAATATATCATGGAGCATTTTACGATCGTCAATATTTACAAAAGCAAAACGATCAGAGATCTTTATCACTCCAATGAAATCAGTTTTTGCACGGGTAATGATCTCAACTACTTCGCCTTCATTTTTACGGCCACTTTTTTTAGCGTAGATGTAGACTTTTACGGTATCACCATTTAGTGCATTATGAAGTTTGCGTGCTGATACAAAAATGTCTTTTTCAAACTCATCTTCCGGAACTACAAATGCAGAGCCATCAGCGGTCATGTCTACTTTACCGATAACGAAAGTTTTCAAATCCTTTAAGCGGAATTTCCCCTTTTCTGGTTCTAAAAAAACACCCTTTCTCGATTGTTCTTTAAGTACCTCAAGAATTGTTTCTCTTGCTTCAGGATCTGTTATATTTAATTTAGCTGAAACCTGTTTGTAGTTCAGTGCCTCATTGCTGTTTTTTTCCAATACATCACTAATCAATTGTATTAAAACAAGTTCTAAGTGCGATGTTTTCTTTTTTGCCATAATAAAAATATGAATCACCCGAAGGTAACAATTTGAAGCGATAGATTGTTGTATTTTGTACCTTTGCTTAGGC
>NZ_JBFTNT010000135.1:0-10502 GCF_056397585.1 Pedobacter sp. 05L430
GCAATACACCATCTTTTGCCTCAGCATATTCTCTGGGCTGGTTATGATCTTACCGGTTATGTTTATAGATGAAAAAGAATATACCGATGCCAAACCAACGCATATCGAACTCATACCTGCACTTAAAAACACATTCAGAAACACCAATTTTAAGTATTACCTGATCTCTGATTTCACTTACTACATTGCCCTTAGTATCATTTCAAGTGGCCTGCTTTTCTTCGTTACCGTATTATTAGGTCTGCCGGATTCTGATGGCGGTAAATTTATGGGTACCATGGTAATTCTATCACTCTGCTTTTATCCCTTTATTAATTATGGAGCCAAAAGGTTTGGCAAAAAGCCCCTGGTACTAGTTGCATTTGCGATACTCAGCTTAATATTTGTCACCATTTATTTCTTAGGGCACCTGCCCTTTTCTCCTGCCGTCCAAATGTATATACTGGTAATATTTGCGTCTTTCCCTTTGGCGTCTTTAGGCATTTTACCTAATGCTATTTTAGCTGATATTGCTCAAAATGACACAAAAGAAACAGGAGAAAACCACGAAGGGATGTTTTTTGCCGTTAAATATCTCTTTGTAAAATTAGGCCAAACTATGGGAATAGCCATATTCGCTATGTTAACCGTATATGGTAAAGACCCTGGAAATGATTACGGGCTGCGTTTAAACGGGGTTGTTGGCTTTGTGCTTTGCGTCCTGGCCCTCCTGTTTTTTAGTCGTTTCAAAGAAAACAAAGCTTCTGATTTATAGCCACATAGCTATAAAACCGGGATATGAATAAAAGCCGGAAGTTTATATGTACCTTTGCAGCGAGGTGATATTCTTTTGCCTCTATTATACATTAAAATACAAATACATTGTTATTCGAAGAATTAAACCTGATTGAGCCAATTTTAAAAGCGCTGCAAACAGAAGGTTATACACAACCTACCCCAATACAAGAACAATCCATACCATCCATACTTCAAAACAGAGATCTGTTAGGGTGTGCACAAACCGGTACAGGTAAAACTGCCGCATTTGCTATCCCAATGTTACAGTTGCTTAGTAAACCTCACACCAATACGAAAATACATAAAGCGATAAAAGCATTGGTATTAACACCAACACGTGAGCTTGCCATACAAATTGAAGAGAGCTTTAAAGCTTATGGAAAAAACCTGCCTTTAAAACAACTGGTAATATTTGGTGGTGTTGGACAAAAAGCACAAACAGATGCGCTACACAGAGGTGTCGACATTCTTGTTGCTACTCCAGGAAGATTACTAGACCTGATGAATCAGGGCTTTATCAACCTGCGTGATATCGAGATCTTTGTTCTTGATGAAGCCGACAGAATGCTTGACATGGGTTTCATCCATGATGTAAAGAAGGTTATTGCTAAATTACCTGTTAAAAGACAGACTTTGTTTTTCTCGGCTACCATGCCAAAGGAAATCCAGACTTTAGCCAATACGATCCTTACAAATCCAATTAAGGTTGAGGTTACCCCTATTTCATCTACAGCAGAAAAGATTCAACAAGAGATCTTTTATGTAGAAAAAAACGACAAGAAAGATTTATTGCACCATATTTTAAAAGACAAAACCATTCAAACTGCATTGGTATTTTCTCGTACAAAACATGGTGCCGATCGCATCGTAAAAGACCTGATCAAAGTTGGTGTTAAAGCCGAAGCCATCCATGGTAATAAATCACAAAATGCCAGACAACGTGCATTAACCAATTTCAAAGCTAAAACCACACGTATATTGGTTGCTACTGATATTGCCGCACGGGGTATTGATGTTGATGAATTAACTCATGTAATCAACTACGAGCTGCCAAATATACCTGAGACTTATGTACACAGAATTGGCCGTACTGGTCGTGCAGGCTTAAGTGGTACTGCGCTATCATTTTGTGATTCGGAAGAGAAAGAATTTTTAGACGATATCGAGAAATTGATCGGCTTAAAAATACCTGTTACCGAAGATCACCCTTTTGCGATGAGCTGGCAAAGCCTGATGTCAGGTGCTGCTGCTGCAAAATCAAAAGGCAAAGCTAAGCCATCAAGAGGACAACGCCCCGAAAGAACAGAACGTCAGCCTAACTTAAGCGGTGCAAAAAGAACCCCAAGCAGTGGAAGCAGACGCTGGAGCGGCAACAACAAAAAGAAGTCAAATTAAATGATCTGTTTTCGGGTTGCATTAATTTGCGCTGAAGAAGCGCAAAAGAACGCTAGGCCCTCTTCCAGACATTGAATTTGTAGGAAAAAAATAAAAAAGGGCAGGATCTTCGAAAGAAGATCCTGCCCTTTTTTATGAGGTTTATCTTTTACATTGTTAATAACTATATCTAGTATTACTAACTCTAAAGGCTATTCTGATATCATTAATCACTACCATTTAGTGTAACCGTTCACAAGTGTTTGTAAAAGTTCACTGCCTTTCGTGCTTTTACTACTCTTAATTTGACTTTCTCAACTTAATAATCCTCATCCAGTGCATCACTTTCATGAGTGGATAAGTAGGATCAAACTCAAACCATTTTGAGGCAAAATTAGGGCTATTAGGTTTTTTGTGGTGGTTGTTCTGGAACAGCTCACCCAGCATCAGAAAATCAAGAGGCAAAGAGTTTTTGCTGTGATCATCATTATCATGATTGGAATAACCGTATTTATGTCCACACCAATTTACAATCGCACCATGAAGAGGTCCCATTAAAAAGTGTATTGGCAACAATAAAAACATCCACCATGCGGTAGCAAAAGTTACATAAAACCAAATGTAAAAGCTAATGAACACAAGACGTGTAATCCAGGAATCTCCTATCTTATCAATAAGTGGCCATGCAGGATAGTTATCACGAAACTGCTCTTCAGGCTCATGGTTATATTTTGAATAATTCAGATAAATGTTTTTTGTCTGAATCATCATGCCCCAAACATCTTTTACAAAATGTGGAGAGTGCGGGTCTTTTTCTGTATCACTAAAAGCATGGTGCATACGATGTAAAATCGCATACGCTCTTGGATTTAAGAAAGACGACCCTTGAGACAAAAAGGTAATTGCGTAAAAAAACTTCTCCCAAAAACCATTCATTTTAAACATCTTATGCGATGCATAACGGTGTAAAAAGAAGGTTTGAGAAAAAAGAGACAAAAACCAATGTGCCAGAAAAAATAATAAAATTATCATATAAGATATTAACGAGTATTATAGGTGTTTAGATACAATGATGTCATTAAATGACAGGAAGATGCATTATCTTCCGAAGTCGTCCTGAACCCTTACAATATCGCTCTCATCAGATGGCTTAGCTGGGTCTGTGTGTTGCCAGATTTCTGAAACAATACCCCAGTCTTCTAAACCTATTAAACGGTGTCTTTCACCTTGCTTTAATTTTATGCTTTGTCCGGGAGTTAATTGTTTTACTTCCCCCTGCTCATCGGTATCACTTGTGATCACACCAACAGTACCGTTAACTACTCTCCATATTTCAGCACGACGGTGGTGATATTGCCACGACAAACGTGTATTTGGAGCAACGATTAATATTTTAGGACTTAGTTTACCTGAAATTTTAAGATCATCAACATTTAAACCTTCAAAATAAACGTTTGCAAATTGCTGCGCCTGTTCTTCATCAATTACAAAAAAACCTCCCCACGGACGGGTCTCATCACGGTTAACTACATTAAATCCTTCAATCTTTAAGCGCTGTGCTACGCCTTCGAATATTTCTTTTTTCTGATCTGACATTTTATAAGTGGTATATTTTAAATCCCAAACTTACTTAAAACTGCTTAAGCTTTCATTAACAGAGACAAAAAAAATCAAAAAAACCAATAAAAGAGTTAATCTGTGAGCTTATCTATATCACCCAGATCAGTATTTAAGTCTATTATAAGATCGTATAACAGCGAAATATTTTTATCATCAGGATTTATCTTGCCTCTTAACAAATCCGAATACTTATCCAGAAACTCATCATACATATCCTCTGGTATTTCAACTTCATCAAGTTTAATTTGGCAAGTGGTATGATACAGCAGTTGCGAAATAGAAAAATAAACTGCGTTTAAATTGTAGAGCAGGTCTTTGTAACTTTTACTTTCCCAATCAATAATATAAGTATAGTAATTATCGGAAGCCAGCAGATTATACTCTTCATTTTCCATTACCTCCATTTCGTCAAGATTATTTATCAGAAAATAGGTTTTAGAACATTTTATTACCTTATCAATAGACCCAAGCAAAACGCGTACAACATCATCATCAACAGCCTCCAGCAGTTCAAAATCATCAGGTGAAATAGAATCGGGCTCAATCAGGCCTTTTAAATCCGATAGGTCCTTTTCATAAGCAATCATAAAGCCATTCTTGCAAAGCTCATTTATAATAAAACTCAATACATGTGGTACAAGTCCTTTAATGCTATCTTCCAAAATGCTAACTTTTAGATGCTATTCGTTGAAGTTAATTACTTCTCGACATATTACAAAATAAAAGATTATGTCCTATTTCAATTTTGTCAATCGTCTATACATAAAACAACTTTTAATTTAATTAACAGAACATCATGAAAATTGTCAAAGTAACTTATACTGTAAAGGCAGAATTTGCCAAAAAGAATCAGGAAAACGTAAACGAATTTATAACCGATTTAAGAAACATTAAAGATTCAGGCATTCGCTATTCATCATATCTTGCCGAAGATGGCAAAACATTTACGCATATTTCGATACATAAAAACGAAGCTGCCCAACAAAACCTGTTTAACCTGGAATCTTTTAAATCATTTCAAAAGGAAAGAGATCAAAGATTGGAAATTGAGCCGCACATCGATTTTTTGGAACTTGTGTCGTCATCTTTTGATATATTTAACTAGTCACATCGCCTTATCAACCGGTCGCAATACACCCTGTATATTGCCGTATCTGCACCTGTTATCAAAAGCTAAATGGATGTAACTTTAAGTTATAAAATCAAAACCCATGAAAACAGAAACCTTAAACAAAGTAACAGAAACAACAAACGAATTATTAAATGTCGTTTCCGCGCTATCAGAAGAGCAAATAAATAAAATCCCTTTTGAAGGTAGCTGGACTGCAGGGCAGGTTACAGATCACATCTCACAGTCCTTTGATGGGGTAATAAAAATAGTTAATGATAAAGCAGTACCAACCGAGAGGGCACCGGATAAAAAGGTAGAGCTCATTAAAGGTATATTTTTAGACTTTACGACTAAAATGAGTTCACCAGAGTTTGTGCTGCCCGCTCAGCCACCTCATAAAAAGGAGATATTGGTCGATAATCTAAAGTCCTTAACAAAACAGATGACTGATGCAATTAATAAACAGGACTTATCTTTTATCTATACAGATTTTGAGATTCCGGGATTTGGAAAATTCACAAGATTAGAGTGGATCAACTTTCTTATCTATCACATGCAAAGGCATACACATCAAATCAAAAACATACAGCAGCTGGTATAAAAAAGAAGAGGGCGGGTATCCTAAAGCAAAATGACATAAATAAAAAAGATGATCAACTTTGATCATCTTTTTTATTTATGTCTGTACTTATTATTACGCCAATTGCGAATTAATTCGTTTTACAATGTAATCAATATCAAATGGCTTACTGATGTAATCATTAGCCCCTGCATCTAAACTTTTTTGTTTATTCTGATCATTTGCAGACATCACTATAATTGGAATGTGTTTAGTAAAAGGATCACTTTTCAAATCACCACAAATGTCAGTACCATCGCCATCAGGTATCATTACATCTAAAATGAAAAGATCTGGCACACTGTCTTTTAATTTACTTTTAAGCTCAGTAAATGTAGAAGAAAGCTGTAATTCATACCCCTCATCTTTAAGGAGAACACCAATTATGTACCTTATATCTTCATCATCTTCAAGTATGTGTATTCTTTTTATCATAACGGATCTTATATTAATATGGTTTCCGCTAATGCTAGCAACAATATTGCCATATATGACAAAACTGCATATAAATGTTACTTATTAGTAAAAAATAACTTACGGTTTGGCTTTTATCCAGGTAGCGATATCTGTTATCAGTACATCAGAAACGCTTACAGGAGTTCTGTACTGCTCCATTGAGCCTTTTTCCGTTTGAGGACTTAAAAGGTGATTAAGTTCAGGATACAATTTTACCATAGCGCCTTTTTTCTTACCTATAGCAGTGTTCCATAAATTGTAATCAGTAGTTGAAACCTGAAAATCGTTTCCACCCTGTCCAACAAAAATACGCTGTTTTGCTAATTTCTTTGCCGCAGCAACCTGGTCGTTTACATTTATATCAACCCAGTAAGAAGCTGGCAAACCCAACAAAACAGAATCAGCCTTCATGGTTCCAAGCTTAGTTATTCTGGTTACCTCCAACTCCTTAATTACCGTATCAAGTGTTTTCTTGCCTGCTGCCGAGGTATCTTTTGAAAGGCCAAACATATATTTGTTTTGCTCAACCAARAGATCTGTAAACTTCCTTGCAGGCGCAGCAAGCATTATAATCCCATTTAAATCGGGCGCCAAAGTAGCTATTCTTGGTGCAATCATACCTCCAAGGCTATGTCCAAGCAAATAGATCTGTTTCTTGTTTACTGCAGGTAAAGTCTTTGCAAGTGCAATTGCGGCAAGCGCATCGTCCATCACTTCCTCTTTAACGGTAAAAGCCTTTCCAAACTCACCGGCATAAATCATTGTTCTTTTTACATAACGAATAGAAGCTATTCCTTTTGATGCCAAACCAAGCGCAATATCCTTTAACGGCTTATTAGGGCCAACAGTCTCATCCATATCGGCTGGTCCGGATCCATGAACCAGAACCACAACCGGGTAACTGGAAAGCTTTTTCGGCACAGTTAACATGCCAACCAAAGTATGTCCGGGTGTTTTAACATTTATTTCAGTTTCCTTATATAAGGTCGTATCTGCATAGGCCGGGAGTACGTAAGTAGCTGCTGTAGACTTTGGTTGAAGAAAAAAACCAACTATCTTTTCAGCTTTATTGAAGGCCAAAAGAAAATTTTGATCATCATTAGTAAATTTCCCTTCCATCGTAACCACAAAAAACTCTCCCTGGGTTTTACTGCTGATCACATCTAATGTTTCAATTTTACCAAGTTTCTCTGAAATTTGCGTCCATAGCTTTTTTAGATCCTCTTCAGGAACTTTCGCCTGAAAAGTACTATCAAGATATCCGTAAGCGTCTGTATACTTTTGGTCTTCCAAAAGCTTAAAGAAATCCTGTGAACGACCTAATAAATTTAACACACCCTGTGAGAACGCAGTTGTTGTAACAAACAACGCAAAGATTAATAGAATTACTTTCTTCATTTAAATAATAATAATTGATTTTCAGGTCTTTCGTTTAGAGACTTCAAACCAAAGCTAGCATTATTTAGTAAAAAATACTTTTAATGTAACTTTTTGCTCCTAAAATCTGTTTATTGACAGGAATATTATATTTTCCCCATTTGAGRAAACAAAGTATATGAAGATACTATTGATTGAAGATGAACCCGGTCTAATTTCTGTAATGGTTAGAGGATTAACGGAAGCCAATATGGAGGTAAGTGTTGCGGCCGACGGAACTACAGGATTAGAAATGGCAGTAAAGCACCAATTTGATCTGATTATTCTCGACATCATGCTCCCCGGCGTTAATGGGATACAAATTTGCAGGGAAGTGCGTAAAGTCAATAAAAACGTGAGCATCCTGATGCTAACAGCATTGGGCAGTACCGAAAATATAGTAACCGGATTAGACAGCGGAGCTGATGACTACGTTGTTAAACCATTCAAATTTGCTGAGCTGGAGGCCCGTATAAGATCGCTGGTAAGAAGGAGAAGTACACCAGGCGAGGCTGGAAACAGCATCCATATTGCCGACCTTGAATTGGATTTTAATTCCAAAACCGCCAAAAGAAACGATAAACCCATAAGTCTCACTGCAACAGAATATCGCTTGCTCGAATATTTTGTAAAGAATGCAAATAAAATACTTTCGCGGATACAGATTCTCGAAAATGTATGGGATATCGACTTCAATATGGGCACCAACGTGGTTGATGTTTATGTAAACTACCTCAGAAAGAAGATAGATAACGGGACCGGGCAAAAGCTTATCCATACCGTTTTTGGAATGGGTTATATATTAAAAGAAGAAGCTTAACGAGGTTAAATTCTAGTGCCAGTTTGCGGTGCCAAAGAAAATTTATACCCAAATTTCTAATCAAATTCTAATAAGTATAAAAAACCCATCAAACAGCCCACAAAAACACCCTATAAAACAACAACTTACACATATAATTAAATATGATTTTCTAATCAAATTCTAATTTACCTCTTATCCCCTTTTAATCATTGGGGCCTAGTATTGCAGTATAACATTAACCATTAATTATTTAGTTATGCAAACAATACTTATCCCCACCGATTTTAACCCTGCATCGGTAAACTGCATCCCAACGTTATGCAAACAATTACCTGAACAGGAATTGAACTTTATTTTTATCCATATGTTCAAACTTTCCGACAGAATGGGTGATCTTTTAATGCTTTCCCGAAGGAACAGGGAATACAAATATGTAAGTCAGGAATTTTATGATCAGTGCGAACTCATGAAACAGACTTACTCCTTAATTAAAGCAATTAAAATAGAGTTTTTTTATGGAAGTACAGTAGGCATGTTTCGCGATTACCTTGAAAACGCCGGAGTTAATCAAATTCTTGACCCCTCTTTTTGCTCCACCGGTAAACTGAACAGTAACAGCATTGACCCTGCTTTGTTAGTTCAGCGTTCGGGCACTCCTGTAATCCATATTAATACCAACACGCCTGTTGCCGAGCTTCCAAAAAGAAAGATCATACTGGAAGCCGAAACATTGGAAACATTGTTAGCCTAAACTTAACGGCTATTACTTCACCTAAAAATTAATCCTATGCTATTAAAAGAAAATATTCCTATTAGCTATATAGCCGGTAAGATTCGTAAAGAGATCATTCTTGTAAGTGCCTACGCTATTTTAATAGCAATTGTATATAATAACTTTCATTTCACAAGGATTTCCATTCCTATTGCCGTTCCCACTATACTGGGAACGGTAATCTCTCTGTTGCTTGCCTTTAAATCTAACCAGGCTTACGACCGCTGGTGGGAAGCAAGAACCATTTGGGGGGCAATTGTAAATGATACCAGAAGTTTAACCCGGCAGCTGCTCACTTTTGTAGATACTCCTTACAGCTCGGCCGACGGAAAAGCATTTTGCGAAAAAATGGCAAAAAGGCAAGTAGCATGGTGCTATGCACTTGGCAGACATTTAAGGCGTCAGGATATTATGCCAGGACTCGAAAAATTACTTTCCGAGGAAGATTACAATCATATTAAAAGTTGTAATAATATCCCATTGGCATTGCTGGAACTGCAGGGGTTTGATCTCCGAAATGCACACAAACTGGAATGGATCAATACCTACCAACAGGTGGAAATAGATAAAACATTAACGCGTTTTTCCAACCATATGGGAGGCTGTGAGAGAATTAAAAACACCATTTTTCCGGCAACTTACAGTGTATATATTCATTTCGCTTTAGTCCTTTTTATCATGTTACTGCCATTTGGCCTGATAGAATTCTTTGGCATTGTAGAAGTACCATTGGTGATTGCGATATCCTGCTCTTTTTTTCTGATAGAAAAAATGGCCATTCATCTTCAGGATCCTTTCGAGAACAAACCTACGGATACGCCAACTACTACAATTTCCAATAACATTGAACGTGATGTGAAACAAATGCTTAAAGAAAACTACAGGCAAGAGGAAAAGCACAATACTGATTTGCTGATAAAATCACAATTGTTTTATATTCTATAAAATCATAGGAACTCATTTCGTTTTTCTCTAGTGAAGAAAGGAAAACAGCATGCACTCAATCTTTGTTGATCATCGCTGTTTTYCTTTGCATTTCCAATTCCAACCGAGGCTAGTAGCAGGCATCAATCAAATTTTGCAGATACGTTGTATTTATGCTGCATAAATTTTGCTATTTTATTGTCTCACCAAAAGAATAGCAAAAGAGAAGCAAAACAATAGCAAAAGAAAATTGTATTATAAACTTATTTTTTATTACAAAAAGCTGGAGTTATTGTATAACAATAGACCTTACTTTAACATCATTTGAGGCAAACATATCCTGATATTTTTTCTTATTTTCGTTTTCTTACAACGTCTTTCTTCGAAAAGGTAGGTACATGGAATATAATCATCAGGGAATTACAAAAAACTGGAAGCTCCTGGTCGAGGGTGAGAAGCAGGGTCTTTACACCTGCTTCAATTTATTCTATGACGACCTCTATCGTTTTGGGATGTCGCTGTACCGAAATCCGGAATTGGTTAAAGAGAGCATCCAAAACTTGTTTATAGAGCTTTGGCAAATAAGGGATAAACTAAGCCATGTACAAAACATTCAGCAATATGTTTTTAC
>NZ_JBFTNT010000136.1:0-10352 GCF_056397585.1 Pedobacter sp. 05L430
GCAAATCCCAACCCTTCGTATAATTATGTTCGCAATGGTATAATTGCCGACAATGAAGTTTTTAATATAGATGGGAAGACAGGACCAATTCCCGCCTATAAGGACCATAACGGTGCTATCGGCATTTATATTGATGGTGCCAGAAATATTTTGGTTGAAAGGAATCTGGTTAGAGATAGTGGCAGGGGTATAGGGATTGTTAGCGAAACAGATAATTTTCCCACTCAGGAGTGCATCGTCAGGAATAACGTAGTATACAATTGTTCATTGGGTGGAATTTATATGGGTGGATATATAGGTTATACCGGGGGAGGTACCAATAAATGTTATGTAGTGAACAATACTGTCTATCACAATAGCAAAGATTTGGGCTACTCAAATGAAGTTGAGGGAGAGATTAGACTAACAGAGAATTGCAACGATAATGTGATTAGAAATAACATTATTTATCCGAGACCAGATAGAGGCGTTTTTATCAATAAACAAGTTACTGGCGGTACAAATAATGTTGTTAGCGACAACCTGTATTATTCAGAAGGGTTAAGTATTTGGCGCTGGAATAATGTTCCTTATACTGATTTTAATTTGTGGAAAGCTGCTTGCGGTGGTGATGCTGGCTCTTTATGGGGGGCAGATCCTTTGTTTGTAAATAAACTAATTTATGATTTTCATCTTAAATCTGCCTCGCCTGCAAAAAATACCGGAACAGTTATTTCTGCTGAGATAAATGGTACAACCGACAAGGATGGGAAGACTCGTATTGTGAATAATTTGATTAGCAAGGGGGCCTATCAATAGTCTTTAATAAAGATTTGGCCGCCCTGCATTGACCCTTGACGAGGGTTATTTGTAAAAAAATCAATATAGTAAATTAATAATTATATATTTGCAGGCTAAAAAGTAACCTTCTTTTCTCGGTATTTGTTGAGATTAATGAATTGAGAACTGGAGAGTTATCACAACTGATTTAATAGGTATAAGTAAATTATTTTGAATGGTTAAATCTCTATTTGTAGAAGTTAATTTTATTAGATCTTCAATAAATTTCTTAGAGATTTTTAACTGTGAATGTATAAATAACAACCAAAAGCCTTACTGCTTGCGCAGAAGGCTTTTTAACTTTAAAGACAACCCGAATGCTTAATTTTGTTCTCTTTGGCCCACCGGGTGCAGGCAAAGGCACCCAATCAGAAAAATTAATTGAGAAGTATCAATTGATTCACATTTCAACAGGCGACCTTTTTAGGGCCCATATCAAAAATCAATCTCCTTTAGGACAACGCGTGAGTGCCCTGATTGCAGAAGGGCAACTTGTTCCTGATGAAATTACGATTGCTATGCTGGAGGAAGAAGTTGATAAAAATCCAAATGCTAAAGGATTTATATTTGATGGTTTCCCGCGTACGGTTCCTCAGGCCGAGGCTTTAGATGAGTTTCTTGAGAGTAAAGGAAGTTCAATCGCTGGCGTAATTGCACTTGATGTGGATCAGCAGGAGCTGACTAAGCGTATTGCGCAAAGACAAATTGAGACAGGTCGCGTTGATGATCAGGCTGATAAATTGCAAAAACGTATAGAAGAGTACTTCAGCAAAACGATTCATGTTTTGCCTTATTATGAAGGACAAAATAAGCTAAGTAAGGTGAATGGTATCGGAAAGATCGATGACATTTTTGCTGATTTAAGCGCTGTAATAGATAAATACTAGATCAATAATAATACAAGTAGCGGGGCGAATTTTTAGTTCTTCCCGCTATTTTCATATATCCTGAAAAGTTTTTTCAGGCTTATTTTTTTTAAAAATAGAAGGTTATGTCACAAGGTTCCAATTTTGTAGATTATGTTAAAATATGCTGTCGCTCTGGAAAAGGAGGGTCGGGCTCTGCACATTTGCACCGGGATATAAGAACTTCTACAGGTGGGCCTGATGGGGGTGATGGTGGTCGTGGTGGACACATTATATTAAGGGGAAATGCTCAGTTCTGGACGTTGCTTCACTTAAAATACCGTAAGCATATTATCGCTCAGGACGGCGCGCCAGGCTCTAGTGGTACCTCAACAGGAAAACAAGGTAAAGATGAAATCCTTGATGTTCCTCTGGGTACTATTGCCAAAGATGCCGAAACCGGAAATGTTCTTTTTGAGATTACTCAGGATGGCGAAACCAAGATACTTACTCCGGGGGGAAGAGGAGGCTTGGGTAACTGGCACTTTAAAACTCCTACTTTGCAAACTCCACGTTTTGCACAGCCAGGAGAGTCGGGCAAGGAAGAATGGATGGTGCTTGAACTTAAGGTTCTGGCTGATGTTGGTCTTGTTGGATTCCCTAATGCCGGTAAATCAACTTTGTTATCTGTACTTTCGGCTGCTAAGCCAGAAATTGCCGATTATCCATTTACAACGATTGTACCTAATCTGGGTATAGTGTCTTACAGAGATAGCAAATCTTTTGTAATGGCAGACATTCCCGGTATTATAGAGGGAGCTTCTAAAGGTAAAGGATTAGGTTATCGGTTTCTCAGACATATTGAACGTAATTCAGTATTGCTATTTATGGTACCGGCGGATACGCAAAGAACCATAGCCCAAGAATATGAAATACTTAAAGCAGAGCTTAAGGATTACAATCCTGAGCTGATGCAAAAACCACATTTACTGGCCATAACCAAATCAGATATGCTTGATGAGGAATTGGTAGCAGAAATGAAAAAGGAGCTTCCTAAAAATATTCCTTCCATATTTATTTCATCTGTGGCACAAAAGGGATTGGTTGAATTAAAAGATATGCTTTGGGCAGCTATTAATAGCTAAGCATTCTTTCGGTTCATAAACGAATGACCTTTCATTGTTCTATAAGCAATTAACACACTAATTAGCATTAATACAGCTCCGGCAAGAAACGGTGCTCCCGCAAATTTAATTGCAGCGCCAGGGCTTGTAAACCATGCAAATAAGTTTGTCATGAATAGAGGCCCTATAATTGCGGTTACGCTCATTAAACTTGTTAATGCACCCTGTAATTCGCCCTGTTCGTTTTGAGGGACATTGCCAGACATAATTGCCTGTAAAGCAGGGCCTGCAATTCCACCAAGACAATAAGGCACAAGGAAAGCAAACATCATCCAGGTTTCTGAAGCGAAGGCAAAAAGAAACAAGCCTACGGCGTATAATATGAAACCCACGTAGATACTCTTCTCATTGCCCAGTCTGGGATTAATGAACCGGATTAGTCCACCTTGCACTGCGGCTACAAGTACGCCTACCACCGTTAAGGAGATTCCTATCATAGAGGTGCTCCACTTAAACTTCTCTATATTGACAAATGTCCAGGTACTTTGCACAGAATGGCTGGCTATGTACAGGAAAACAAGCGCTATAATTAAGCCGCCAAGACCTTTATATTTTTTAAGCTGCATTAATGACCCAAGCGGATTGGCTCTTTTCCATTCAAAGGCACGCCTGTGTTCTTTATCTAAAGACTCTGGCAATACAAAATAGCCATAAACCACATTAACCAATGTTAATATTGCGGCGGCTATAAAAGGTACACGTGGCCCGATTTCTCCAAGTAAACCTCCTAATGCCGGACCGATAATAAAACCTACTCCAAATGCGGCACCAATCATTCCAAAGTTCTGCGCACGGTTTTCGTTTGTACTAATGTCGGCTATATAGGCTGTTGCAGTGGTCATACTTGCACCAAAGATGCCAGCTATGATACGGCCCACAAAAAGCCACCAGATGGTAGGTGCAAGGGCAAGGAAAATATAATCTATTCCGAATCCGAAAAGAGATAAGAGAAGAACAGGCCGCCGACCATATTTGTCACTAAGATTTCCTATAATAGGCGCGCAAACAAATTGCATAATGGCGTAAACAAAGGTAAGCCAACCACTCCATTGGGAGGCCTGGCTAATATTGCCACCAATGAGCTGTTCAATTAATTGAGGAAATACGGGAATGATAAGGCCAATGCCAATAACATCAAGTAGTAGGGTAATAAAAATAAAACTTAACGCAGCCTTTCGGGATGTTGCCATAAATTATAGAAATGTTTTAGACCGCGTAAGGTATAACATTTGAGTGGGAAAATAAAGAGCTATCCGTGTGTTATTAATTGCGGAGTTTGCAATTTCCAGAGGTTTGCATAAGCAGAGTTTTTGTTGAACAAAAGCTCATTATGTGTCCCTTCCTCAACAACAAGACCTTTGTCTAATACAATGATCTTATCCGCATTGTTCAGCGTACTTAGGCGATGGGCAATAACAATTACTGTTTTATGTTGAACTTTTAATAGATCAATCATTCTTTGCACATGCTGTTCAGACGCAGAATCCAATGAAGAGGTAGCTTCATCAAGAATAAGAATCTCGGGATTACTATATATGGCCCTGGCTATCGCTATGCGTTGTCTTTGTCCGCCTGACAGGGTAGTGCCATTTTCGCCAAGATAGGTTTGAAATCCTGATGGTAAAGTTTCTATAAAGTCAATAATTCCAAGCTGGGTAGATATATCTATGATCCTTTGCATGTCGGGTTCATAATCTCCAACAGCGATATTGTCGATAACATTACCTGCAAATAGATCAATCTTTTGCKGTACAACAGAAACCACATTCCGAAGAGAGGAGTTGCGAATATACTTGAGGTCGTACTTGCCAATACTCACATTTCCTTTTTGTATCGGATAGATGTTTTGGAGTATAGACATCAGCGTCGATTTACCAGAACCACTTTCTCCAACAATCGCTGTAAATTTACCTTTAGGTATTCTAAGGTTAAGGTTTTCAAATACGGTAACTCTTGTTCCGTAACGGAAAGAAACATTTTCAAAATGAATGTCACCTATTTTATCAGGAGTAAGGTCAATTTGATTTTCATCGTTTTCCCGCTCCAGGTCCATTATTTCAAACAATCTATCTGCTGCAATAACGGCATCCTGAACGGTCCTGTTCATGCCAATCAAAGAAGATACCGGCCCGGTGAAATAACCTATAAGGGTGTAGAATGATAAAAGCTCGCCGGGAGTGATTTTACTTTCCAGTACATAACCGGCACCTACCCATAACAATATAATGGTTAACAAACGAGAAACCAATTCAGAGGATGTTCCAGAAAAAACAGCGTTAATGTTCGATTTAAATCCAGTTTGCAACAGTTTAATAAAGCGTGTTTCCGTTTTTTCATTGGCATGTCCTTCTAACCCGAAGCGCTTTATTGTTCCTATTGCATTTAAGCTTTCAACCAATTGTGATTCCAGTTCAGCCGAATCTTCCATTAGTTTTCTCTGCGCTTTTTTGTTCAGTTTATTGGTTATATAGTATATCAGCAAATACAAAGGAATTACTGTTAGCATGATTAAGGCCAGCTTCCAGTAGTAAGTAAACATCATGATAAATGAGAAGAACACAATAAAGATATTTACCAGAAAATTTATGCTCACATCATTTAAGAACGTCCTGATCTTTACCGCGTCATTAATTCTTGAAATGATTTCGCCCACACGCATGGTATCGAAAAATTGTTGAGGCAGTTTTAACAGGTGTTTATAGTATCCTAATATCAGCTGAGCATCTATCATTTGCCCTGTTTTGAGGGTAAAGATGGTTTTTGCTGTACCAATAAAGAGTTGCAGGGCTAGAATGATGATCATTCCAATACTCATTAAGTTGAGTAAATTTCTGTTGCCATCTACAAGAACAAAATCTACCAGCTTTTGAACAAATACAGATGTAGACAAGCCCAGGATCGTATATACAATTGCGCCAAACAAGGCCTGAATCAGGATGCTTTTGTGTGGTCTTATCAGGTTCCAGAAACGGCCCTGTACAGATACCTTTTCATTCCCCGACTGGAATTCTTCAGCCGGCAGAAGCAGTACTAAAGCGCCGGTCCATTCTTTTTTAAACAGCTCGTGACTTTTGCGGTGCATCTGTCCGTCAATAGGATCCATCACCTCTACATACTTATTGGTAACCTTGTAAATTACTACATAGTGTTGCAGAATATCATGCACAATAAGATGTGCAACGGCCGGTTTGGGGATTTTAAACAAACTTTCAAATGGGCCTTTAACTCCCTTAGCCTCAAAACCCAATTTCTCGGCGGCTTCTACCATGCCAAGTACATTGGTTCCTTTTTTGTCGGTGCCTGCCAATTGTCTGATGCGTGCAACAGGCAAATCCAATTTATAGTGGGATGCTATAGAAGCAAGGCAAGCTGCTCCACAGTCGGTTATATCGTGTTGTTTTACTTTGATGCTCATAGCCTTCTCATATCGCTCCGCTAACATTTGGATTTACCCAATCATCTACCTTGTCGTATAGCAATTGGTATAAACTTCTTTCGGTTACCGTAAAGCGGGCAGTAAAATTCATACCCTTTTTTAAATAGCCCTTGTAACCATTTTTTAACATTAAATAATTCTGGTCCAAACTGCATTTTACTTTAAATACAGGTTGGTTATTATTAATTATAATGATGTCGTCAGAAATATCGAGCACTTTACCCTCAGCCAAACCCCATTGGTTGTAATTAAAAGCATCTATTTGAAAGCGTACTTCCTGCCCTTTCTTAATTAAGCCAATATCTGCTGGTTTTATATAGCAAAAGGCCGTTAGGTTGGTATCAGGAGATATTTCTCCTATTTTTTGATTGGCAAAAACGTAGGCTCCTTTTTGAAGACCAACCAAATTTTGTAAAGATCCGGCAATAGGGGCCCTTAATATGTATTGTTTTTTTTGTTCGTTTATTTCTACCTGTTGACCTGAAAGCTCACGCAATTCATTTCGCAATTGGTTTGCTTCGGTTTGCCATTGGGTTTTATATTTTGTACTTACCATCAAAAAGGCAGATTCTGCTTGTTCAAGTTCGAATTTGTACTTATCGTATTCAGATTCTGTAAGCACTTTATTCTGGTATAACYTGCTGTATCTGTTGAAGGTGCTTTCTGCTTGTTTTTTTGCTATTCGCGCATTTTCAAGTTCTTGGGCAAATTGTTGCCATGCAGCATTATATTGGCCTGTTTGAAGGCTAGGGTAGCTGTATCCGTTTCGATTAATGTAAATTAACAGCATATGTATATCCTGCAGGAACTGTCCAATTTGTCCCTGACGGTTTTGTACCAAAGCACCCTGCTGTTTGGGTAGTGCTCCATCAATGATTAAGAGCGTATCGCCTTGTTTAAGTTTCTTATTGTCTGTAAGCTTAAGCAGCGTAAGTCTGCCGTTTACAGGTATTGTTAGCTCCGTTTTTTCAACTGAAGATTGTAATAGTCCAGTGCTTTTTACACTTATTGGCGTTTTTATAAATGGGAGTGCGGCAAAAGTTCCAAGGATTGCAAAAACTGCAATCAGGTATATGAGCTTGGTTGAATTACTGATTTGTGATCGATAAACAAGTGAGGTGCTTGAAATTGTTTCGGCGGAATAGGTAGAAAGGGGCATATAGTTGGATATTAAAGCAACTGTTATTCTGAATTTCAGAATAACAGTTGCCGATATTTTTTCTTACAGGCTCCAAACCAGTTTCAAAACATTGGTTAATGTTTTGCTTAAGAAAGCTGAAGTGTCAGCTGCTACAGAGTTTACGGTTCCTACTACAGAAGTCAAAAGACTATCTAATATACCGCCAAGTAAACCACCGCCTTCAACTTTTGTCATTTCAGTTGTGTTCATTTCTTGAACACCAAGATTGTTTAATTCTAACTTGTTCATAATAGGGGGTTGTTATTGTTAAATTCCTTACTCGTTAAAGGCTTTTCAGGATACGCCTATGTTGGCCAACACTAAAACGAAAGTAATAATAAAAGTGAGAAAACCATGGCAGGGGAAATCTGCAAGAAAGCGCTAAATTGTTGACTTAGATGGGTAAAATATGGGTTTTTGACAAGAAAACCATTTGTATTAAGGGAAAATCGATAGCGTGTATGGATTTGTTCAATTTGTTCATTTAGTGCACTATAGGTAAGCGGGCACCTCATCCCCAAATTTAAGATCGTTTTAGATACTTTCTGTCCTTATTTTAAGGTATTCATTTCTATATTGAAGTGGCGTTTTTCCGGTTACTTCTTTGAACTGTTTGTTAAAGTTAGAAAGCGTAGTATAACCGGAATCATAGCTCACACTGTTGATGCTTATTTTGTTTTCGTTCAAAAGTTTGCGTGCATAATCTATCCTTAACTCCTTTAAAAAATCTGAAAAGGATTTGTTGACCCTCGATTTGAAATACCTGCTAAACGAACTGGGGGTCATGTTTATCAGTTCGGCGATCACTTCCAGACTTATTTTATCTCTATAGTTTTTCATAATGTACCTATAGATCTTATTCATCCGGTCAGATTCGGTTTTGTTATTTATTGGAATGTAGTTGACATGCGTGATCGGATGGCAGTCTGTTGAGTCTGCAATTGTATTTAGAATCTGAAGTAGTATAATTAATCGCGAAACCCCCTTTGCATTGAGGAGTTCGTGCATCATTTTACTTACCATCTTATTGGTTTTGCCATAAATTTCCAGTCCCCTTCCCGCTTTTTCAAATAGTAAACGGATGTTCTCCATTTCTTCTTTTGAACTTATAATTTCATTAAGAAAATTCTGAGGGAAGTATATTACTATGCCTAGCGTTTTTGATGATTTTTTGGTGTCAGGGTCATTTCTCCATAAATGTGGAAGATTAGGTCCTGTAAATACAAGGTCTCCTGGTTTAAATGGTTTAATATTATCTCCAATAAAGCGTGTTCCCCATCCTTTTAGAACTAAAAATAATTGATACTCAGGGTGTTGGTGGAGGCTGGGGTCGAAGTTTAATTCCTCCAGTCTCTTAACAACCAGTAATTTGGAATGAGGGATGGCAGATTTTTGAACAATGCTTTTCATTTGATGTGAAAGTATAAAAAAATAGAGCAATGACAAAATACACTTAGAAACTGATAATATTTAGATAGAATAATGATATAAAAAATAGCTTATTTGTATTTCCAAATATAATAATGACCCAATGAGAAAGATTATTTTTCTAATCGTATTAAGTAGTGTCTTGTTTCAGTATTGTTCAAATAAAACAAGAGTAGTCGGTGGAAATGCAGAGAAACAGCATCCCCGAAGAGCTGAGGTGCTTTTTTTAGGAAACGAAAGTACGCATCATAACTCATCAAAGCTTGCTCCGATGCTGATCAGTCCTCTTTTCGGACTGGGGATTAATGTCTCTTATACCACTGATACGAGTTTGTTAAACACTCAGACACTTAATAAATACGATGGTATCATTATTTACGGTAACTATGATACCATTACTCCGGACAAGGAAAAAGCACTTAAAGATTTTGTAGAGGGGGGGAAAGCTTTAATCCCTATTCACTCTGCATCTTTCTGCTTTCAGAATTCTGATTGGTATATTCAGGCCGTTGGCGGACAGTTTAGTACCCATAAAACAGGGGTATTCTCGGCGGTAACGGTGAATAAAAATCACCCTGTCATGAAAGGCGTTAATCCTTTCTCCTCATGGGATGAAACCTATGTTCATACCAAGCTTAATCCCGATATGACTGTTTTGCAGGAACGTGTTGAGGGCGATTTACATGAGCCTTATACCTGGGTTCGCAAACAAGGTAAAGGGAGGGTATTTTATACCGCAAGTGGTCACAATGATAGCACCTGGAAACAACCTGATTTTATAAAACTGATCAGTAATGGGGTCATCTGGGCTTTGGGAGATAAAGTGCAAAAGCAAATTGCCGATTACAAAATTCCTGTTGGCGTGTATTCTGATGCCAATATTCCTAATTACGAAAAACGTGATCCGGCACCAAGATTCCAGCATGCCTTTACTGCTGCTGAATCCCAAAAGCGTATGCAGGTTCCTGTAGATTTTGACATACAGCTTTTTGCATCAGAGCCTGATATTATTAACCCAATTTCAATGGCATGGGATGAAAAAGGAAGACTATGGGTAATAGAAACGATAGATTATCCAAATACAATAAGAAATAAAAATGGCAAGGGCGACGACAGAATAAAGATTTGTGAGGATACTGACGGAGACGGTAAAGCAGATAAGTTTACAATTTTTGCCGATGGTTTGAACATTCCTACCAGTATCATGTTTTCAAACGGTGGTGTAATCGTTGCACAGGCCCCTGACTTTATTTTCCTGAAAGATACCGATGGCGATGATAAGGCTGATATTCGTGAAAATATCATCACCGGATGGGGTAAAAGCGATACCCATGCCGGCCCTTCAAATTTAAAATACGGATTCGATAATCGGATCTGGGGAGTGGTGGGATATGCTGGCTTTGAAGGTAAAATTGGCGATCAGAATCTGAAGTTCAGTCAGGGGGTGTACAGTTTTACAC
>NZ_JBFTNT010000137.1:0-10297 GCF_056397585.1 Pedobacter sp. 05L430
GGTTTTGGCTGTGCTTTAGCAATGGAGGTGGATCATCATGATGAAAATCATTCCCATGCTAAACCTACTCATCATGGACACAAAGATCATGGTCACCATCATGCAGGTGGACATGAACACAAAACTACCCCAATATCTGGGCAGAATTTTACAAAAGAAGATCCTTGCTGTAAAACTTTAGTGAATGATTTGGCTACTCAAAGCAAATTAGTTCCTGAAATGAGCAAAGTGCAGGTAGTTTTACCTGTATTGTGGCTTACTGATCATTCTTACTCTTTATTAATTCCCGTAACCGATGTTGAACTTGGTCGGGGCGCCTATGCAGATCACAGAGAAAGACCGCCTAACAGGGACATTCGCATAGACATTCAAAGTTTTCAGATATAAGATTTAATGTGAGATGTTGGACCCGGTAAAATAGGGTATCGGCATATGATACACTTCGCATAGCTATTGCTATGGCCAAGAATTAGTATAAACATTAAATTATTACATCATGAAAAAGATATTTTTAGTAGTTGCTGTAATTGCAACTGCATGGATCAACCCGAGTTTCGCTCAAAGTACTCAGACACAATCATTGTTAACTTCTTACTATGACATCAAAAATGCCTTAGTAAACTCTGATGCGGCAGTGGCAGCATCAAAAGCAAGCGAATTTTCTAAAGCATTGGCAAGTGTTGACATGAAGTCTATGCCCAAAGCAGAAATGACAGCCTTCATGGGGTTTCAGGATAAACTTGCATTTGATGCCAAACATATCTCAGAAACAAAAGACATTGCCCACCAAAGGGAGCATTTCGCTAATTTTTCAACAAATCTTTTTAAACTGGCTAAGGCAGTAAAACTTACTAAAGACCCGGTTTATTATGACTATTGCCCAATGAAAAAGAGTTATTGGCTTTCTGAGAATGAGGCGATCAAAAATCCCTACTTCGGTAAACAAATGCTAACCTGCGGGGCAGTTAAAGAAACTCTAAAGTAATTCTGTTTGTTAATTCCTCAGCTTCACCTTTATTGGGTGTTCTGGTATGCAATTGACATGTGGATTTTATTGAACAATTCTGCCATAGGATCACATAAATACACTTTGTTCCGCTAAGCAGGTAATCAAACATTTAAAACGATTTTAATTTAAACACGATGAAAACATTAATTTATAGTTCAGTTTTTTCCTTATTATTTTTAGCAGCCTGCTCTAATGGTAGTAATAAAACTAAATCAACCACTTCCGAAGATGCTACAGTAACAACGGCCGTTGCATCTGGATCTTCAGAAAAAGGTACTTCTACTGCCGCAGTATTAGCCTCATACCTCAAATTAAAAAATGCCTTTACAAATGACAATGATAAAGACGCGGCAGCAGCAGGAAATGAAATGGTAACTGCCTTTGCCAGTTTCGACAAAAAATCTTTAACTCCAGAACAGGATAAAGCTTATACCGATATATACGATGATGCTAAAGAACATGCCGAGCATATTGGAGCTAATGTTGGAAATATTGCACACCAGCGTGAACATTTTGATATGTTGAGTAAGGATATGTACGACCTCGTTAAACTACTTGGCGCTAATCAATCGCTGTATGTGGATCACTGCCCGATGTACAATAACAATAAGGGAGCAATCTGGTTGAGCGAAGTAAAGGATATTAAAAACCCTTATCTGGGAAAAGCCATGCCAACTTGCGGTACTGTTAAAGAAGAATTAAAATAATAGGCCATGAAAGGCATAAAGAAAATACTTCTTGGACTATTGGTGATCTTTATACTTATTCAATTTGTACAACCTGCCCGCAATAAAAGCAGGCAGGTTATGCCAAATGATATTTCTAAAATAGTTTCTGTACCCTCAGATGTACAGGGTATTCTAAAAAAAGCCTGTTATGACTGCCATAGTAATAATACTGAGTATCCCTGGTATGCTAATATGCAGCCCATGCACTGGTTTATGAACAATCATATTCAATCCGGGAAAGCTGAATTAAATTTTAGCGAATTTGGTTCTTATACCTCAAGAAGACAGCAAAGTAAACTGCGCTCAATAGAAAATAGTTTAAAGGATGGCAGTATGCCCCTGAACTCCTATACCCTGATCCATAGAAATGCCATTTTGACTAAAACGGAAAAATTGTTGCTAATGAACTGGGTACAAAATTCAAAGGATAGTTTAAACAAAAAGAATTTTAACTAACCATTAATCATCAAAGAAATGAAAAATATACTAACGGTTTTCTTATTGATCTTCTATTCTGCGGTTTCTGCCCAGGATATGAAGAAAATGAAAATGCCTGACAATGAAAGTACGAAGCAGTCGCGGGTTATTTACACTTGCCCAATGCACCCGGAAATACAATCCAACAAGCTTGGTAATTGTCCTAAATGTGGCATGAAACTCGTTGTTCAAAAGGTAAAGGCTGCTAAACCGAAACCTGGGGCAAAAGAGAAAAAGACGGCTCCATCAAAAAAAGAAGGCATGGAAAATATGAAAATGCCTGATAAAAAGCAAGACAGCGATGAGTCAGCGCAGAAGGTAACTTACACCTGTCCAATGCATCCCGAAATTCATGCACCCAAGCCAGGCAATTGTCCTAAGTGTGGAATGAAATTGGTACCTGAAAAAGCTAARGCAGCTCCCACCAAACATGACGAAATGCAGATGCCTATGAAAGATGCTCCAAAGGATGGAATGGAGAACATGGAAGGTATGCAGATGGGAGACAATAGTGCTACAATGGAAAACATTAAAAAAGCCAAATCGAATTTGGGCCCCATCAAAACCATTGCTTTTACTCAACCACCCCGTACTGTTCGCTATGATCTTTATATTGCCGATACTACAGTAACCTTTGGAAAAAAAACAAAAAGGGCAATAGCTGTAAACGGACAGATACCAATGCCAACACTCACTTTTACCCAAGGCGATACAGCATTGATATATGTACATAATAAACTCGATGAAGAAACCTCTCTGCATTGGCATGGCCTGTTTTTGCCGAATAAAATGGATGGTGTGCCATTTCTAACCCAAATGCCCATTAAGCCGCATTCTACTTACATCTATAAATTTCCAATTGTTCAGCATGGCACTCATTGGTACCATAGCCATAGCGAATTGCAAGAGCAGATTGGTATGTATGGTGCTTTTATCATGAACAAAAGAAAAGAATGGGACATTCCAACCGTTCCGGTGGTACTTAGTGAATGGACAGATATGAAACCAGAAGAAGTACACCGAAGCCTGAAAAATGCCAACGATTGGTTTGCCATTAAAAAAGGAACGACCCAAAGTTATGCCGAAGCCATTAGAACAGGTCATTTTAAAACCAAAGTGGCCAATGAGTGGAAGCGTATGAATGCAATGGATGTAAGTGATGTGTACTATGATACTTTTCTGATCAATGGTAAGAACCAAAATGAGCAGCCACAATTTAAAGCCGGAGATAAGGTAAGACTTCGTATTGCCAATGGCGGGGCATCTGATTATTTCTGGTTAACTTATTCCGGTGGTAAAATAACCGTGGTAGCTACCGATGGAAATGATGTCGAGCCTGTAGAAGTTGACAGGCTAATTATAGCTGTATCCGAAACGTATGATGTGGTGGTCACCATTCCCGAAAATAAAAGCTACGAATTTTTGGTTACGCCCGAAGACCGCACCAAATCTGCTTCCCTTTGGTTGGGTAAGGGAGAAAAAGTTCCTGCTCAAAAACTGCCTAAGCTGAAATATTTTGCCGGAATGAAGATGATGAATGACATGATGGATATGAACGGCAACATGATCGAAATGGAAGGCATGAAAATGCAGAACCAGGTTATGGACATGAACACGGTAATGTATCCCGAAGTAACGGGTGAAGAGACCCCGAAAAAAGAAAACAAAAAAGCAGCTATGCCGGGGATGCAAATGTCTAACGAAAAAAACATGGCAGGTATGGATATGACAGCGGAAAGTCCTGACATCGTTACGTTGAACTATAATATGCTTCGTGATCCAAAGAAAACGACTTTACCTAGTGGCCCGTGGAAAGAGCTAAAGTTTGATCTAACAGGGAATATGAACCGATATGTCTGGACTTTGGATAATAAAACGGTTTCAGAAAGTGATAAAATCCTGATTAAGAAAGGAGAAAACGTTCGGATCATTTTGTTTAACAACAGTATGATGCGCCACCCTATGCACCTGCATGGTCATGATTTCAGGGTTGTCAATGGACAAGGCGAATATGCTCCCATGAAGAACATCATCGACATTATGCCCATGGAAAGGGATACTCTTGAATTTGCAGCATCAGAACCAGGTGGTGATTGGTTTTTCCATTGCCATATTCTGTACCACATGATGAGCGGAATGGGCAGAGTGTTCAGTTATGAAAACTCTCCGCCTAATCCAGAAATTCCTAACCCTAAATTAGCGCAGCGTAAGTTGTTTAGTGATGACAGGGAATTTCATCCCATGGCGAGAGTTGGAATTGAAAGCAATGGAAGTGACGGTGAAATCATGCTGGCCAATACCCGATACCGTTTTACTACCGAATGGAGAGTGGGTTTTCAATCCCATCATGGTTATGAAAACGAAAGTCATTTTGGGAGATACCTTGGAAGAAACCAATGGCTCTTTCCCTATGTTGGTTGGGATTTCCGTAAACGAACGGTTGATCCGATGGAAAAGAATATTTTTGGGCAATCTACAGCACCCGGGGATAATCTTTTCGGACAGGGCAATACCAAAAACTTTAGACAGGTATTTCATTTGGGGGTACAATACACTTTGCCAATGTTAATTGTTGCAGATGCTTCTGTCGATCATAAAGGAAACGTGAGATTTCAATTGATGAGAGAAGATGTACCTATATCCAAAAGATTGCGCTTTCAATTTATGGTCAATACCGATAAAGAGTATATGGCGGGGTTTAGATACATCGTCACCAAATATTTTGGCCTGTCCACCCACTATGACAGTGATATGGGTTATGGCGCCGGACTAACATTAAATTATTAACCAATTAATCTTTACATCATGAAGCATACCTATAAAATAATCGGAATGACCTGTCAGGGCTGTCGTAGTAAAGTTGAAGATGCCTTGAATAGTATTGACGGGATTTCTGCTAAGGTTACCTTGGAACCAGCTGAGGCAACGATTACGATGGATAAGCATATTACTACTGAAAAATTGCAGGAAACGCTTTCTGCTGCTGGAAATTACAGGATTGAAATGTCCGGCTTTCAAAAGATTGCCGCAGATAAACACAGTCCAGATCATTCTGGTCACCAACATCATGTTTCAGCCCCTCAGGGTCATGGCGCTGCTCCGGTTAAGGTTAATAAGGAAGAAACCGGAGAGGTATATTATTGTCCGATGCATTGTGAAGGAGATAAAACTTATGGTAAACCAGGTCATTGCCCGGTTTGTGGAATGGACTTGCTGAAGCAGCCGGTATTAAAGCAAGCCACTCAATTTACTTGTCCTATGCACCCCGAAATTATCAGAGATCAGCCTGGTTCATGTCCGATATGTGGAATGGATTTGGTTCCATTGGGTGTAAATTTGGAAGAGGAGGATAAAACTTATGAAACGCTTTTGCGTAAGTTTAAGGTCGCAACGGTTTTTACCATACCTGTCTTTTTGATTGCAATGTCTGAGATGATACCAGGTAATCCGATTTTCAAATTGATGGAATTGAAATATTGGAACTGGGTTCAGTTTGCATTTTCTATCCCTGTGGTGTTTTATGCAACATGGATGTTCTTTCAGCGCGCATGGCAATCCATAATTACATGGAAATTAAATATGTTTACTTTGATTGGTATTGGTGCGGGGGTGGCTTGGCTATTTAGTCTTGTCGCCCTGCTTTTTCCTGATGTTTTTCCAAACCAGTTTAAAACCCATCACGGTACGGTCTATGTTTATTTCGAAGCAGCAACTGTTATCCTGACTTTAGTCTTGCTTGGTCAGCTTTTAGAGGCCAGAGCGCATGGGAAAACAAACAGTGCTATTAAAGAACTGTTGAAACTGGCACCCAATACCGCTACCAGGATTGTAGGCGAAAAAGAAACCACAGTTTCCATAGATGACATTCAGAAGGGGGACATGTTACGGGTGAAGCCGGGAGAGAAGATACCTGTTGACGGCAGTATTAAAGTTGGAGAAGTGACGATTGACGAATCTATGATTTCAGGTGAACCTGTTCCGGTGGAAAAGAAACCTGGGGACAAAGTTAGCTCTGGAACAATCAATGGTAATAAAACCTTTGTCATGCTTGCGGAGAAAGTAGGCTCGGAAACACTGTTGTCCCAAATCATTGAAATGGTGAATTCTGCAAGTCGTTCAAAAGCACCTATCCAAAAAATGGCCGATAAGATTTCAGGTTATTTCGTCCCTGTAGTGGTGTTGATTGCCATAGCTACCTTCGTAGCATGGGCAATGTATGGGCCTGATCCTGCATATGTTTACGCTTTTGTAAATGCTATCGCTGTATTGATTATAGCCTGTCCGTGTGCGCTTGGTTTGGCGACGCCGATGTCTGTAATGGTGGGCGTAGGAAAAGGCGCACAGTCTGGGGTGTTGATTAAGAATGCAGAATCGTTGGAAAAAATGAATGCAATTGATGTCGTGATTATTGATAAAACTGGAACAGTAACCGAAGGGAAACCATCGGTTGAAAAGGTCATTAGTGTAAACCCAGATTTTGATGAAAAGAAAGTCCTTGAAAGAATCGTAGCATTGAACAGCAGCAGTGAGCATCCTTTAGCACAGGCAACGCTTCGTTACGGGGAAGAGAAAAAGATCAGTATTCAGCCTATCACAAACTTTGAAGCTGTAACTGGTAAAGGTGTAATGGGTACATTGAAACAGGAAAAACTTGCTTTAGGCAACCAGAAATTAATGGAACACGTTAAAGCTGAAATTGATCCTGAATTAGAAGAGCAGGTTATGACCGCACAAAAACAAGGTAAGACAGTTTCTTATTTAGCTGTTGGGCATAAAGCTGTTGGCTTTGTGGTTATTTCTGATAAAATCAAGCCCTCAAGTGCTGCCGCTATCAAAAAACTTCAGGAAGAAGGTTTAAAGGTAATCATGTTTACAGGGGACAATGAAGATACAGCAAGGGCAGTTAGTCAAACCTTAAATTTAGATGGTTTCAAAGCCGGGATGTTACCGGAGGATAAATTGAACGAAGTGAAAAAATTGCAAGCCGAAGGAAAAAAAGTGGCGATGGCAGGCGATGGTATTAATGATGCCCCGGCATTATCACAGGCTGATATTGGCATTGCGATGGGTACTGGGACAGATGTTGCTATTGAAAGTGCAGCAATTACCCTTGTAAAGGGCGATTTGAATGGTATTGCAAAAGCCCGTTTGTTAAGCCACAAGGTAATGGGCAATATTAAAGGTAACTTATTCTTTGCCCTTGGATATAATGTATTGGGAATACCCGTGGCTGCGGGACTTTTATATCCGTTTTTTGGAATTTTACTGTCACCGATGATAGCTGCGCTTGCCATGAGCTTCAGTTCAGTATCCGTTATTCTGAACTCACTGCGCCTTAAGAGTGCAAGAATTGACTAATTTTTAATTAAATACATTTAATCACATTAATTATGGAAGATAAAGTGGGGATTATTCCATATGTGGCCACCTCTTTCGCGGAACGTGGCCTCATATTACGGTCCAAAATGGTTCTTCCCCAATTTTGGTGGTGAAAAATATAACAGACAAGCAATTCCTTTTTGTAAATAACTGTTTTTCAAGTTGATACAAGCTTATTACCTCGGTGGTTCCTTTGTATTATTTTTTGCGGGAACTAACATTGATCATGATTCTCATATGTTAGAGAACCCTACGGCTTTAATCACCAGCAAGCTTTAATGAACACTTAATTCATTGATTTTACATTACTCACTTCATTTTGAAGAACCACCAAAATTGGGGAAGAACCACTATCTGCGAAATATACAAATATCAAGACCACCCAACATTATGCTAAAATCTTAGACATTAAAGTCGCAGCGGATATGGCCGGCCTGGATGAAAAATTGCGTGACAAGGGACTGATTAATGTGGAAGCTAATGTGGGGGATCAGGAAAATGACAAGCCAGCGGATTTGGTCACCTCGCCAGAGCCCAGCAGTGAGCCAGAAGACAAACCCGAACCGAAGATTATCAGGTTGTACGCCTAGTTGAATATGCTAACTATTAAAAATCAAACCATGACAGATTCTGTATTAACAGAGGAAATTGTTGTAAATAATATCAATTATATCAGGGAGCCTAAAGGAATGTTTGATGCTTATTTAGCTTTCTTAAGGAACTTCGGCTATCCGAAGGCCGGGGGTACTGGTTTCCCTACAATTTATCATGCGATGGTAAGCAACGGATCGCCAGAGCCAACCTATGATACAGGTCGGGATTGCACCTGTTTTCTGACTAAACTGCCGGCAAGAATTGAAGTAGAAGGATTATATGAAGGTGTAAATGGTAAGGTTAATGCTGAAGACAAAGCAGGAGGGAAGGTGAAGGTGTAAATGAAGGTGTAAATGAGGGTGTAAATGAACAGGCATTAGTTAAGATGATACGAGCCACCTTTCCTGCCTGTGCTATTGCTACGAGTGAGGATATAAAAGAGCTTGTAACTGCACAACATAATCTGTGAAAGTTGTTGAATGATGTTTAGAAACAAATTATTTACTTTTGACCATTCGAATTAAGAATAGGATAAGGGGTATTATTTGCCCCTTATCCTATTCTTAATAGTTATGATATGACCAGAGCATATAAATCTGTAAACCTTACTCAAAGCCAGTAAATATTTATCAAACACCTGACGGTGAAACTGGAATTGACATTAAAATTGAGTATGAAACAAATTGACTTACCAAAACCAGATTGTCGACTTATTTAAATCTAGCAAAGCTAACATCAGCGAGCATATCAAAAACATTTTGAGTCTAAGGGATTAGATAAAGATTCAACTGGTCGGTATTTGCGAATAGTTCGGCAGGAAGGCGAAAGAAAAGTATCCAGAGATCTGGAACATTATAATTTGGACCTGATCATTTCAGTAGGTCTTATCCGTCTATAACTTTATAAACGACAAGTAATTTCAAGATTGACGGTCCGTATATATGTAAAGTACATCTTTCTGATCCATGTCTTTATCTGCTGTTGAGGTTTATGACGCTGTCGGTTAACTTGGCAAGTGAGCGACTGGTTTCCCTTTCATATTTTCAGCAACCAGATAGGCAATAAATTTTGAGAAGACACTGATGTCACCAGTGACGCTGGCAGTTTCCAGTGATTTCATGTACTCATCCCTTTTCTCCACTGGTATCACTGTCCATGGATATCCCCCTGAGGCGAGCATTGTATTCATTAAAAATCTGCCTATTCTACCATTGCCATCCATGTAAGGATGGATGAAGACAAAAATATAGTGGCCCAGGACTGCCCTTACTGCAGGATGCTGTTCCTTTTGCAAGAGTTCAAATAATTCAGGCATGGCATCACGCATAGCTTCAACACTCAGTGGTACGTGCTTTGATGAACTGATATAGACTTGGTGACTCCGGTAGCCAGCCAGATCTGAAGCTTTTAGTATTCCAGCTTGTACACTCGGATCAAAAAGTTCCCGGTACCATTTCTGATGGTCTTTATCTGCTTGCAATCCAGCGTTCTCTCCCTGTAGGATTTTTTCCAATGTTTTTTTTACTTCCTGAAAGGCTTGGAAATAACCTCTTGCAGCCATAGCATCTTTCTGTTTACGGTCTTGTTGGGAGCTATCTTTGTCCCATTCACCGCTGCTCACTTTAGCAATGAGCTCAGGGGTAACTTTGTAACGTTCAATGGAAAGAGAGTGGTAAGCATCTGTTAGATACACTTCATCTACTATTTTAATATAAGCTTCCTGATCTGCCGGTACACCAGGAGCTTTCGGGAAATCTTTTATAATGATTTCACTCATTTGCTGCCACATCAACCGTATGCGATTGACAAAAGGGGATCGCTCACGTGGGCTGATCGCTATTTGTAATTTTTCCTGAAAGGGGTCATATTCTCTGATGTCATATCCCGCTTGTCTCATCGTATCAATGATTTGGTCAGCAATCCTATCCCTTCCAATGTTCCGGAACGCACCGCTCAACCTACCGCTAATGGTAGAGTGACCATTGTCAAGCAAAATAGGTAATAGTTCTGAAGCATCGCTAATACTGGCTAAGGTGATGCGGCAATCCAGTGGTTTTGATCGATAGATCCCTTCGGTGCTATATATCAGTGCTGCCTGCAGGTTGTACAC
>NZ_JBFTNT010000138.1:0-10269 GCF_056397585.1 Pedobacter sp. 05L430
GACCTGGATGGATTTACTACCCAGAGTGTATTTGTTGATAAGGGCACATTACATATAAATAAGTCACTTGCAGGTTTAACAATAAGGTATACTACTGATGGTACCTTGCCTACTTTGCAGTCGAAAATTTTTAATGGAGATTTGACCATAACTAAGCCGGTGGAATTTAAAGTGGCAGGTTTTAGACCAAATGGTAACAGAGGGGATATTTATACCATTAATTATGTACATCAGGATTATATTAAGCCTGTACAGTTATCATCACCAGCAAAGGGATTAAAGTTTTCATATTATCCGCGCTTTTATAAGACTGTAAACGCTATAGACGAAAAAGATCTTACCAACGAAGGCATTAGCGCTGCAATTGAAATTCCTGTAGCAAAAACTGCGGAAAGTTTTGCTACCCGTCATAAAGGTTACTTTTATGCAGAAGAAACGGGTATTTATTCGTTCGCATTGCGCTCAGATGATGGAAGTGTGTTGAAATTAGGTGATAAAGTATTTATTGATAGCGATGGTATGCACACATCTATTGAAAAATCTGCTGAAATAGCTCTTGAGAAAGGGTACCACCCATTTGAACTTATGTTTTTGGAAGGTGGCGGAGGTTACACATTAAAGCTACAATATAAAACACCTTCTGGTAAGCTTAAGGATGTTGATGCATCTGTTTTCTTTCATTAGGGTGTAGTTTCTTATCCGGAGGTTGTTTTTAAATCTCCGGATAATCTTTAAATAGCTCTTTTTTTTGGGTAATCTGCCTGAAAAATCTCATTGGTAATCCATAAATGGTGTAATGCCAAAATTTGTTCCCCTTAAAACCATTGCTGGGTCAGGGATTCTGTCTTTTTCTTTTCGAAATTTATAATTTCTGCTTGAAAATAAGCCGATATGCGCCTATTGTGTGTCTGAAAGTGTACTAAATTTCGGGAAATCCCTTTTTTTATCCCGTTTTATCCCGTTTTATCCTGTTTTTTGCTTTTTTCTTTGCAAATCTTGTTTTTTGTTAATTTTTATGTTTTTGTTAAAAAATAAAGGTGTTTTTGTGTTGAATGTGAGAAATATTTAAAAATTTGATAGTGATTTTATTAAATTTTAATGTTTTTGGCTATAATTTTTGAATATTTTAATGTTTTGTGTTGTTTTTGTTTGATTAAAAATATGAATAATTGAAAATTTTGTCTAGTTTTATCAAAAAATCAGATAAAGTATAATTATAAACTAGTAAAATCTAACATTTATGGCAAAAGTTTTATTTAAACAGTGGGGTCCATTTGCAGTTTTATTGATAATTGCAATTTTGGCTCTTTTTATTCCCTTACTTCCTAACTTTGACGAGGGAAAATACAGTGCGCCTGATATTGCATTTGTATTAATTGCTTCAGCTCTTGTATTTTTGATGACTCCAGGACTCGCATTTTTCTATGGCGGTATGGTTCATCGTAAAAATGTTCTCTCTACCATGATTAAAAGTGTGGTGGCTGCAGGTGTAATTACCGTGCTTTGGATTGTTGTAGGCTTTAGCCTTGCTTTTGGAGAAACAATTGGTGGATTTATAGGTAATCCAACCACATTCTTGTTCTTCCAGGGTGTAAATTCTGGTCCGGCATGGGGAACTATTCCACTTTCATTGTTTGCGGTATTCCAATTGATGTTTGCTATTATTACTCCGGGCTTAGTTGTTGGAGCGGTTGCAGAACGTATCCGTTTTACCTCTTACATTTTGTTTATTGTATTGTTTGCCCTATTTGTTTATTCTCCTTTAGCACACTGGACCTGGTCTCCTGATGGATTCCTTTTAAAAATGGGTGTACTTGATTTTGCAGGTGGTACTGTTGTACACATCTCTGCTGGTATGGCTGCCCTGGCTGGTGCTTTGGTTCTAAAACGCAGGAAATCTCATATTGAGCATCAGGAAGTTCCACCAGCTAATATTCCTTATGTACTAATTGGTACTGGCTTACTTTGGTTCGGTTGGTTCGGCTTTAATGCAGGTTCTGCTTTGGGTGCTAATGCTTTAGCAGTTTCGGCTTTCTTAACTACTAATACTGCTGCTGGTGCTGCTGGTTTAGCTTGGATGTTCTTTGATGTGGCAAGAGGTAAAAAACCTTCTGTTTTAGGCTTCTGTATAGGTGCTGTAGTGGGTTTGGTTGCCATTACTCCAGGTGCAGGTTTCGTAAGCATTCCTTCAAGTATCTTTATTGGTGTAATTGCGGCTGTTATTTCTAATCTTGTTGTTTCATGGAAACAAAAAACCAGTTTAGATGATACATTAGATGTATTCCCTTGCCACGGTGTAGGTGGTATTGTTGGTATGCTATTAACCGGTGTATTTGCTACTAAAACTGTTAACAGCGCTGGTGCAGACGGGTTGTTTTATGGAAATCCTGAGTTCTTCTTTACTCAGCTTAAAGGAGCTGTAATTGTAATCATATTCAGTTTCGTAGTTTCTTTCATCATCTTTAAATTAATCAACGTAGTTCAGCCAATCCGTGTTACTTCAGAAGAAGAAGAAGAAGGATTAGATGCTTCTCAACATAACGAGAAATATTCTCAAGGTACTTTGATTGTTGCTTCAACAGGGGCAGAAATTGAAAATACATTTTAACCAACCACAAACTATCTGAATTATCAACCTCAAACCGAAAATTATGAAATTAAAATCAATACTAACTATAGCATTACTATCTATTGTTTCGGCTACCTACGCTCAGGAAGCCGCTGAAGCTCCATTGCAAATTTCGGGTTCAGTTGATACATATTTTAAATATGATTTTGCGAAAGCTCCAAATATTAAAACCTATTTTGCTTCAGAGCAAAACTCGGTTTCTATTGGGATGATCGATTTGGCTTTAAAGAAAACTACTGGTAAAGCTTCATTTGTTGGAGAATTATCTTTTGGACCAAGAGGACAATATCAATCTATTCCAAATGGACCTGATGATAACTCTTTCCATATCCAGAATTTGTACGTTAACTATGCATTTACTGATAAATTTAGCATGACTGCAGGTTATATGGGTACGTTTATTGGTTATGAGGTGATATCGCCGGTGGCTAACTTTAACTATTCTACTTCCTACCTTTTTGGTGCCGGCCCTTTTCAAAATGCGGGTATCAAAGGAACTTATGCCTTTTCAGAAAAAGCCAGTTTAATGGTTKGTTTGTTCAATGACTGGAATGTTTATCAGGATCTTAATGGAGTATCTCATATAGGTGCTCAGTTAATGGTGGCTCCTGTTGAAGGCTGGTCTGCTTACCTGAACTTCTTGTCTGGTTATTCGGCTGGTGCTGGAGGTACGGGAACTATTTTTGATTTAACAACAGCTTATCAGGTAACTGATAAATTCAAGTTAGGCTTAAATGCTGCTGATTATTCTGTTTCTAATGATAATGGTGGTTATACAGGTGTTGCATTGTATCCGCAATATGCATTTACTCCTGCCGTTTCATTGGGTTTAAGAGGAGAGTATTTTAATTACAAGGGTATAGGTGAGCTACCTGATGCAAGTATAGCAGCCATTACTTTATCTGGTAATATTAAAGCAGGTGGATTAACTTTTATTCCTGAAGTACGTTTCGATAGCGATAAAGATTATTCTCAGGAATTTGTGAAAAAGAGCGGTGCTCTGTCTAAATCAGCCTCGCAATTCTCTCTGGCTGCTGTTTACGCATTCTAGGGATTTGTACAAAATATTTTTTAATTTTAAGCCGCCAGAATATTACTTCTGGCGGTTTTTTATTCTCTTTTCTAAGCTTTAAATCAATTATTTACCGATGAAAAAAATAATGTTTGTTCTATCCTTATTCGTATTTAGTCTCAGTGCATTCTCTCAAACAAATGTATTACCCATGGATGAGCGCGGGAAGTATACTTTTTTAGAGGTTGCAGAACTTCCGCTTGTTAAAAAAGAAGTGATGTCTGCAAATGCTAAGCGCTTTTTCAAAGGCTACTCAAAAGCTATTAAACTGAATTCTTCAGAAGGAGATACTGCTTTTTATGGAAAAGGGAAAATGGTTTTAAATAAAAGCCTTGTAGGAGTAGGTCATCCAACAGGTGAGGCTAAATATAACATCTCATTGGAACTGCGTAATGGTAAATATCGATTAATACTTACCGACTTTATGTTTACTCCTTATGAGCGGGACCGTTATGGTAATTTCGTTCCGGTGGCTGTTAGTACAGCGCTTGAGAAATCCCCAGGCAAATTAAATAATGCTGAATGGGAAAAGAATGTAGCATCTATTGCCCGAGAATCCAAAAAAATTGCGGATAAGCTAAAAGCTACTATGAGTAATACCATTAAAGATCCACAGCCCGAAACAAAGAAGCCTGCTACCATTTCCACAACAAAGTGGTAATAGGCTATTAGTTTTAAAAGATATGCCCTTATTTAATGCACCATTTTATCAGCACAGGTTGAGCTGGCAAAAGCTTCGGGTTTTGCTTTGAAAATAAAGCCCATGCTGAGGATATAGCCCATGGCTTCATTTAAAGCCTTGTTTGATTTAAACATTGGGTTGGTGTTAATATCGGCATGTACCTCCAGATCTACATCATACAGATCTAAAAGATCGCAAATTGAGTAAGCGGTTTCAATAGACTTTTGAACTTCAATAAGCATTCTTTCCTTTATGCTCATGCGCTGAGGTGTTTTCTCCTGGTGGATATACATAAAACCTCCATGGTGCTCTCTTAACAGGACTATTACAGTCGCAAAATCAGTTAAAGCTCCTTTGACCTGTGAATCTGTACCGATACAAACTTTAAGGTGATAGCCTTTTTCAGTTTCTCTGATGATGGCCTTTTCTACTTCTTCTAAGATGGGTGCGTGGATTACCTCGCCGCTAAATTTTTTCCAGATCATACGCTAATTGGTGTTATCATAAACAACCCGTATTCAGGTTTCCTAAAAATAAGGGGATTAAATTAAAATGAAGTTAATTCTTTATTGTTTAATTGCTAACAATTCGCTAGTTGTCAACACTTTAGTGTGCTGTTTTGTTGTGGGTTATGGTATCTTTAATATACGCTTGGTATACTATTGCAAAAGGAATATTCGTTAAAACAAAACGGCACTAGATAGTATTATATATATAAATGTACCAATAATAAATTAATCAGATTAAATCATTATGAAGACAGAATTGATAAATGAGTTTTATTTGATGCAAAGGAGCAGGGCATCTGTAGATTATAGTGAAATGCTTAACGACAATGTATATACCCCAATTAAGCATGCAAATCGGAAAATGACAACATGGATCTGTGAAAGAGGGCATATGCTTATGAACATGGAGGTTCGGCTAAACAGCTCAATGAAACACTTAAGAAAGAAGTATCTGAAGTTTTAATGCCTTAATTCCGCTATCTTTGCGCCATGATGGTAGAAAAGGTATTGGAAAATTTAAAAATAGCTTCACTAAATGAAATGCAGCAGGCATCTATTGCCGCATGGAAAAAGGGTGGTGATGTAGTTTTACTTGCTCCAACAGGTTCAGGTAAAACAATTGGTTTTTTATTACCTATTCTAAACAACCTAAAACCCGAAGTTAAGGGTGTTCAGGCCTTAGTGCTTGTTCCTTCCCGGGAACTTGCATTGCAAATTGAAACTGTTTTTAAACAAATGGCTACAGGTTTTAAGGTGAATTGCTGTTATGGCGGTCATCCGGTAAGAACGGAACGAAATAATCTGGAGCAACCTCCTGCAGTACTTATTGGCACCCCAGGTCGGATAGCTTACCACCTCCGTCACGAAAATTTTGATGAATCTACGATAAGTACACTTATACTGGATGAATTCGATAAAGCGCTCGAATTTGGTTTTCAGGAAGACATGTCGTACATTATTCATAAGCTACTTTCTTTAAAGCAACGTTTACTTACTTCGGCTACAGCTATGGAAGAGATTCCTGGTTTTACTGGTGTTAGTAAGCCAACAGAGATTAACTTTTTAAAGGATGTAAAAGTTGTTCCCGATTTAAAGCTTAAAAAAGTACTTACTACAGCCGAAGATAAGTTAGACACCCTATTAAAACTGATTTGCAAAATCGGGAATAAAAATACTTTGATTTTTTGTAACCATAGAGAAACGGTTGACCGTATTAGCGATTTATTGATAGACAAAGATCTGGCACATGATATATTTCATGGTGGAATGGAGCAGGATGAGAGGGAGAGGGCCTTATTGAAGTTCAGAAATGGAAGTATAAAGATCCTTATCACTACTGACCTCGCTTCACGAGGCTTAGATATTCCTGAAGTGCAATGTATCATTCACTATCAGTTGCCATATACAGAAGATGCATTTTTACATCGTAACGGGCGTACAGCCAGAATGAATGCTAAAGGTACTGCATATCTAATTGTTGCTGATGATGAAAAGTATCCATTTTTAAAAGCTGACATAGAAACTGAAAATTTAAAGGGTAATTTTGTATTGCCAGGCGATAGCGAATGGCAAACCTTATACATTGCTGCCGGTAAAAAAGACAAAGTAAATAAAATTGATATCGTTGGCTTGTTACTTAAAAAGGGTGGTTTACAAAAGGAAGATGTGGGATTGATTGAAGTTAAAGATCAGTCTTCATACGTTGCCGTGAAGCGCAATATGATTAACCGAATTCTGAAATCTTTGGCTAATGAGAAGATTAAAGGGAAAAAGGTTAAGATCGAAGTGGCAATGTAATGGAACCAAAAGCATCTAAAGGATTTACTATATAAAACTCAACATATGAGCAATAACGATATTTTTAAAAAGTTGCGTGTAGCACTTGAACTAACTAATGATGATATTATTAAGATCATGGAATTAGTAAACTTTAAGATCACCAAGAGTGAATTGGGCTCGTTCTTTAGAAGTGATGACCACCCAAATTTTAAACCTTGTGGCGATCAGATTCTTCGCAATTTCCTAAATGGGTTGGTTATCTACAAACGTGGACCAAGGCCAGTGAAATAGATAATATTTTTTGCCATCTTCAATTTATTAGCATTCTGCCACTTTTTAAGCAATAAAAAAATGTAAATAAATTTTGCTAAAACGGTTTAAATGTCTTTATTTGAGTTGTAGAATCAAAGCAATTCTATTGTTAACCAAATAGACCTAAATAAATGAATACTAAAACCTCTAAACTTCCCTTTATTGGGGTCGACATAGGTGGCTCTCATATCACAGCAGCACACGTAGATTGCTCAACATATAAAGTTATTGATAGTTCTATGCAACGTTTACGCGTGGCATCAATGGACAGTGCAGAAGTAATTATCCAGTCGTGGGTAGATGCACTTTCTTCACTAATTTTAAAATCTTCTGATGAGACAATAAGAATTGGAATAGCCATGCCCGGACCCTTCGATTATCAGGAAGGTATTTCATTGATGAAAGGTATGCAGAAATATGATTCATTATATGGATTAAATATCCGCACTATTTTATCCGAAAAATTAGGCATTCCAGGTGAGCATATTGTTTTCATAAATGATGCAGAAGCATTTTTAAGAGGTGAACTTGCATCGGGTGCTGCATCAGATTTTGAAAGAGCAATAGGAATAACATTGGGTACAGGACTTGGCTCAACAAGTAATTGCAATGGTCGGGTAACGGATATGAACTTAGCATTTGCTCCTTTTCAAGACAGTATTGCTGAAGAATACATATCAACCCGATGGTTCTTGAAACACTATAAAGAGTTAACCGGAAAGGAAGCGAAAAATGTTGAAGAATTGCTCGCTACGGCAGATGAGTCTGTAACGGAACAACTATTTGAAGAGTTTTCTACAAACCTGGCGGCTTTCTTAAATGATTTTATTGCTGATGAAAATCCACAGGTGTTGGTAATTGGTGGAAATATTGCCAAAACATGGGATCATTTTATTACTAAATTGCAGGAAAAGTTAGTTAATAAAACCGTGGTAATAAAGCAAAGCGAGATGTGGGAAGACGCTGCTCTTGTAGGTGCTGCATGTACCTGGATAAGTAATTAGAAAATGAAAAAATGGGGTTTTCTCATCGGCATCTTTGCATTTTTTAGTGCCGAATCAGTTTTTGCAGCTAAGGTTGATACGGTATCGACCTATAGCGCTGCAATGAAGAAAAATATTAAGGCTGTTGTAATTACTCCTGAGGGTTACAATGAAGGCAAGACATATCCAACAGTTTATTTACTGCACGGAGCCGGAGATGCTTATTCTGGTTGGGTAAATAAGGTGCCATCAATTAAGGAATATGCAGATCATTATCAGATGATCATTGTATGCCCCGATGGAAATGTTACCAGTTGGTATTTTGATAGTCCTGAAGACCCCGCCTGGAAATATGAAACTTATGTAGCTACTGAACTGGTTAATTGGATAGATCAAAAATATAAGACCATAAAAGATAGAAAAGGTCGTGCAATTACAGGTTTAAGTATGGGCGGCCATGGTGCACTATATTTGGCCTTTAAACATCAGGACATATTTGGCGCTGCTGGTAGTATGAGTGGTGGTGTAGACATTAAACCTTTCCCGTTGAACTGGGACATCGCCAAGCGCCTTGGACCTGAAGATAAATATCCTGAGCGTTGGAAAGCAAATTCTGTTATCGATTTAACCTATCTACTTGTTCCTAACAAACTTGCTTTAACTATCGATTGTGGCTCTGAAGATTTTTTTTACAATGTGAATATCAAATTGCACGAGAAACTGCAATACAATAACATTCCGCATGATTTTACCATCAGACCGGGATCTCATAACTGGGATTATTGGAAAAACGCGATCGGATTTCAACTGATGTTCTTTAATAATCAATTCATCAAAAAATAATACGTTTTCATAAATAACTAGAGAAATCTGCTGGAATTATTCCTATTTTAGAAGGACAAAACCGATAGTTACCCTTTATAAATAAGAACATGAATACAACAGATCGCAGAAGTTTTCTCAAAGATTTAGGAATGTTATCTGCAGCTGCAGGACTTTCTTCTTTAATTCCGTTTGACGCACTGGCACTCCCTAAAAAAGAATTTTTCAGTATATCTTTAGCTCAGTGGTCATTGCATAAATCATTGTTTGGCGGTAAGTTAACAAACCTTGAGTTCCCTATAAAAGCTAAAAAAGATTTCGGTATTGATATAGTTGAGTATGTAAGTCCATTTTTTAATAAAAAAGAAACTGATCCGGCATACCTGAAAGAACTAAAAAGCATAACTCAAAATGAGGGAATTCAAAATCACTTAATCATGATTGACGGAGAAGGTGAATTGGGAAATCTTGATGAAAAAGCGYGTTCAAAGGCTATTGAAAATCACCATAAGTGGGTGGATGCGGCCAAAGTGCTTGGTTGTAAAACGATTCGGGTAAATGCAGCAGGAAATGGATCTGAACAGGATGTGAAAACTGCAGTGGTGGATGGTTTAGGCAGACTTACTGAATATGGTAAGCAAAATAAAATCAACATTATAGTTGAAAATCATGGAGGGTATTCTTCTGATGGAAAATGGTTGTCGGATGTTATGAAACAGGTTAATAGCCCTTATTGTGGCACCTTGCCTGATTTTGGTAATTTTAGAGTGAGTGCAGATAGAGTGTACGATATGTACCAGGGAGTAACTGATCTGGTTCCATTTGCAAAAGGAATTAGCGCGAAAACCTTTAATTTCAATGAAAAGGGTGATGAAAAAGATATCGACTACGATCGCATGTTTAAAATTATTAAGGATGCAAAATGGAGTGGTATTGTGGGTATTGAATATGAAGGCGAAGGTTTGTCGGAAGATGAGGGAATCAAAAAAACGAAAGAGCTGTTGTTAAGAATACAAAAGCAATATAAATAAAACAAAACAGGCCGGTATTACCGGCCTGTTTTGTTAAAGAGTACTATACTAATTTTTTGTACCTAATGCGATGAGGAGTTACATCGCCCAGGCGTTTTTTACGGTTTTCCTCGTAATCACTGTAGTTGCCTTCAAAGAAGTAAACCTGAGAGTTTCCTTCAAAGGCTAAAATGTGTGTACAAATACGGTCTAGGAACCAACGATCGTGACTGATTACAACTGCACAGCCACCGAAGTTTTCCAAGGCTTCTTCTAGTGCACGTAAAGTATTTACGTCGATATCATTGGTTGGCTCATCCAGTAACAATACGTTTGCACCTTTCTTTAAAGTGATGGCTAAATGCACCCGATYACGCTCTCCGCCAGATAAAATGCCAACTTTCTTTTGCTGATCACCACCATTAAAGTTGAATTTAGAAACATATGCACGCCCATTTACCGCTTTGTTAC
>NZ_JBFTNT010000139.1:0-10221 GCF_056397585.1 Pedobacter sp. 05L430
GCAAAGCATTTCTCACTTGGGCCAAGTTGAGACAGCGATATTGGAAACCTCGGGCAATATTAGCATCTATTATTATCCGGACGAAGAGGTAAAGTATGGTCTACCAATACTACCTGTGTTATTTGAACTAAGTATGGTTAAGATCCAAAAGGCAGGAAAGTATGCCTGCTCATACTGCGGTAACGTAGAAGAACTTCCCGTGACTTCAATGCATAAATGTAAAAAATGCCAACGCAAACAATGGGTGAAAGCCATTAACAGCCGAAGGATAAAATAGGAGATATGGAACCGAAAGATAAAAAAGACTGGCGTTTCAGCCTCCATGAGATCATTTATGAATCCAATACGCGGGCAGGTAAAGCTTTTGACGTCGGATTGTTAATAGCAATTTTCACCAGTATCATAGTGGTTATGCTCGATAGCGTTGAACACATTCACCGACAGTATGGAACACTATTTAATCGCATAGAATGGGTATTTTGTGCCTTGTTTACCATTGAATACATTTTACGTCTTGTCAGTATCAGACGACCTGTTAAATACGTATTCAGCCTGTTGGGTATCATAGATTTGATCGCGCTTTTACCCTCGTATTTAAGTATTTTCTTTATTGGCGCCCAATCCTTATTGGTGTTCAGGGCCTTACGACTCCTGAGAGTATTCAGAATATTTAAGCTCGGGCATTTTTTAACAGAAATCAATTTTCTTACTCAGGCGCTCAAGGATAGCATTCGGAAAATCAGCATCTTTTTATTGACTGTACTTACCCTCACTATAATCCTGGGATCAATCATGTATCTTGTTGAAAAACGAGAAAACGGGTTTTCAAATATTCCTGAAAGCATCTATTGGGCGATAGTTACAATTACTACAGTAGGATATGGCGATATTTCACCTGTTACCCCAATGGGGAAATTCGTTGCTTCTATAGTCATGCTTACTGGTTACGCGATAATTGCAGTGCCTACAGGTATCATCACCCATGATCTGGCTCTGGCAGCACGAAAGAAAAAGCATAAATATGAATCATGCCCAAACTGCGGTAAAGAGGGGCATGATAGTGATGCACTATTCTGTAAGTATTGCGGCTCCTCTTTATATAAATAGCTTTGCTTATACCTGCGAATATGCGGTGAGAACCAGAAAGGTATAATGATTGTGGTTTTAGGTTAAACTAGTTTCAAACCTAAAGAGAACGCAGCAGCACTGATAATCAAATAGCAGTTTTATGGTATTTTGATGTAATTTCAATGGCTGCAGGCCTTCTTAATAAACCTTTATACTATATTAGGGCAAGACAGTTTATAAATTTTCATTTTATTTATCATTTCCAATCTATGCGTTCTGCGATCTCTTCTTCAATAATTTGTTTAACGCTCTTAATGAATTTGTTATACGGATGTCGATTATCCAACAAAAACATTTCAGGAAAACATTTTATGACTCTTTTTGATGGCAGAACTTTTAATGGCTGGGAAGGCGACACCATTAAAACCTGGCAGATTAAGGACGGTGTAATAACTGGCGGATCTTTATCTCAGGAAGTTCCCGAAAACGATTTCCTGGTAACTTCAAACATTTATAGCGATTTTAAATTACGTCTGAAATTTAAGTTAACGGGTAACCAGGGATTTGTAAATGCAGGCGTGCAATTCAGGAGTCAAAGATTAACTAATCCACCTAATGAAATGAAAGGTTATCAGGGTGATATCGGTGCTGGTTATTGGGCAAGCCTGTATGATGAATCCCGTAGAAATATAACCTTAGCTATGCCAGATTCTACACTGATTGCAAAAACCCTTAAACCAGACGACTGGAATGATTTTGAGATTCTTGCCGAAGGCAACCGGATCCGTATTTTTTTGAATGGCCATCAGACGATAGATTACAAAGAAACAGACCCTAATATTCCACAATCCGGTTATATAGGGCTGCAGATCCATGGTGGTGGTAAAGCGATTGTCTGTTATAAAGATATCCTGATTGAAAAGTTACGCTAAAGTAGTCTTGATGTATTGGAAGAAGGGACTTTATGCTTATCTTATTAATATGAAAAATCCAGACAAGATCAGGGAACGTATATTTAACCTAATCATTTACCTAAAAGAGAATCTATGAGCTATGAAATATTATTTATTCAGGGTGCCGGGAATGTATCAACATCGCAGGAGCAAGTAATTATAGATGCGCTGAGGAATAATCTTGGCGATAAATTTACAATTACATATCCACCAATGCCGGATACTGAACATCCTGCCTTCCTGGATTGGGAAGCAGTTTTAGAAACCAGTCTCAATAGTTTGTCAGGTAAGGTTATTCTCCTTGGTCATTCCTTAGGAGGCTCCATTATATTGAAATATTTTACCAGACAGCCTGTGCCAGACAAAGTAATAGGAATGATCCTATTTGGCGTTCCTTATTGGAAGGATCAGAATTGGGATGTCTCTGAATATGCAATAGAAGATGATCTGCTAAGTAAGCTCAGCACACTGGATAATATTTATTTTTATCACTCAGTAGACGATGAAGTGATCCCTAATCACCAATTTAAATCCTACCGAAAGTTAATTCCCAGAGGGCATTGGAGAGTATTGTCTGGTGTGGATCATTCCTATCATGGTGCAATCCCAGATATGATTAACGATATACAGGATTTGGCCGACGATACCAAAGAGAAATGATTAAGAAGCCTGCACAAATGAATGCGCAGGCCGAATACCAGTATTAAAACAATTAATTAATGACCTAGGTATAGCCCAGTATTTTAAGTACCTGTTTACTATTTTGCTCTTCTCCGAAAACTTCGAAGTTGAATGTTTCATCTCTGTTTCTACGTATAATAACATGTTTAGGACTAGGCAATAAACAGTGATGGATACCACCATAACCACTTAGCACTTCCTGGTAAGCTCCGGTATTAAAGAAACCCAGATATTGTACTTTACGTGTTTTAGGCATAAATACGCTATTCATGTGCGCTTCCTGGTTGTAGTAATCCTGTCCGTCGCAGGTAATCCCGCCTAAATTTACCCTTTCATATTCTGCATCCCAGTTGTTTACCGGAAGTAAAATATATTTCTGGTTCAATGCCCAAACATCAGGAAGATTTGTAATAAATGAACCATCAAGCATTAGCCACTTTTCTCTATCGTTTTGTTGTTTACGACCTAATACTTTGTACAAAATACCCGAAGCCTCTGCAACAGTGTACTTTCCAAATTCGGTAATAATATCTGGTTCAACAACATCATGCTCAGCACAAATCTCTTTAATCCTTTTTACGATCTCATTTACCATGTATTCGTAATCGAAATCGAATACCAATGAATCTTTAAATGGCATACCACCACCAATATCTAAAGTATCCAGTTCCGGATTAATCTTTTTGAACTTACAGTAAAGGGTAACGTATTTTTCTAATTCATTCCAATAATAAGGAGAATCGGTAATACCCGAATTGATAAAGAAGTGTAACAGTTTTACCCTGAAATTTGGATTAGCAGAGATTTTGTTGTTGTAAAACTCGATTACATCTTCTAGCCGAACGCCTAATCTTGAAGTATAGAATTGCGAATCGGGTTGTTCCTCAGCTGCAATCCGGATACCAAGATTACATGGCGTATCCAATTCAACCTCATCATCAAAAAGATTAAATTCTTCTTTATTATCTAAAACCGGGATGATGTTTTTATATCCATCATGCAACATATCGATAATATATTGCTTGTATTGATACGTTTTAAAACCGTTACATATTACGGTTATGTCTTTTGTTAAAGCGCCTTTTTTCTCTAATGCCTCAATCATTGGCATATCAAAAGCAGATGAAGTTTCTAAGTGAATGCCATTTTTAAGTGCCTCTTCTACAATGTGACGGAAGTGAGAACTTTTGGTGCAATAACAATACTTATAATCTCCGCGATAGTTGTTCTTGATGATAGCCGTCTGGAACAACAACTTGGCTTGCTGGATCTTTTTACTAATCAAAGGGAGGTAAGTAAAACGTAATGGCGTACCATAGGTTTCAATCATTTCCATTAGATTTAGATCTTGAAAATATAATTCGTCGTCTATAACGCTGAAACCTTCCTGAGGAAAACCAACACTTAGATCAAGAAATTCGGAGTAACTCTGCATTTTTTATATTTTTGAACTATTATTTATAGGGTTTGGCAAATTAAAATGAGTTAATTTTGTTGCCAAAGATAAACACTTTATAAAATACACCCGTATTTTTTTTATGACTAAGACTTTAAAAATTATTGAAGTAAAATCAGAGATCGGCGCCGGTACACGTGGAGCGAGTTTGGGAGTAGATGCAATCAAGATTGCCGCGCTGGACTTTGGCAGTCGTTTCTTTAAAAAACATAAAACTGTGGAGGTTCCAAATGAGAACCATTTACTGCTTGAAACCACCGGCAGTCCGTTTGCCAAGCGTATCTCTGGTATTTTGACTATGGTAGAGCGGGTAAGCGATGAGGTAAATGCCACACTAAATAAAAATGAGTTTCCAATAGTACTTGCCGGTGATCATAGCACAGCAGCAGGTACTATTGCGGGTATTAAAGCTGCTTTTCCAAAGTCTAAGTTAGGGGTAATTTGGATTGATGCACATGCTGATATCCATTCGCCATACACTACGCCGTCTGGAAACATGCACGGAATGCCACTTGCCATGGCCCTTGATGAAGACAATACGGAGTCGAAAGTTAACAAGCTCGATCAGGAAACTATTAATTACTGGTATCAGCTTAAGAATGTAGGCAATATTGCTCCAAAAATTAATTATCGTGACTTGGTATTGATTTCTGCAAGGGATATGGAGAAACCTGAGGAATACTTGCTTAAAAAAAATAAAGTCAAAATATTTACTACAGCCGAGTTAAGAAAAAGAGGAGTAGAGCGAACTGTTATTGAAACACTTAAGTATCTGGATCATTGCAACATGATCTATGTTTCCTTTGATGTAGATTCACTTGATCCTACGGCATCAAGAGGAACAGGAACTCCTGTTGCCCAGGGTTTAACAGAGCGTGAAGCTGGTAATTTAATGTCGAGGCTAATTACTAATCAAAAGGTTTGTTGCTTCGAGATTGTAGAGGTAAATCCGACATTGGATAAGGAAAATCAAATGGCAGAACATGCTTTTGAGATTTTAATTAAAGCCACCAATGCTTTTAGAAACGAATAAAAACGCTCCAAAATAAAATAAGAACATGAATATTGAACAACATATAGTAACTGCCACTATAGCAGCAGTAAAGCAATTATACGATCAGGACATTCCTGAAAACCAGATTAACCTGCAAGACACTAGAAGCGAGTTTGAAGGACAAATAACAATAGTGGTGTTCCCTGTAGTTAGGTTTTCTAAAAAATCACCTGAGGCAACGGCGAATGAACTAGGTGAATATCTAGTAGCTAACGTACAGGATGTTACGGCTTTTAATGTAATTAAAGGTTTCTTGAATTTAACCATTGCCGATTCCTACTGGTTAAACTTATTCAATAAGGAACTGCTAAGTCCTCAGTTCGGATCTATAAAACCTAATGGTCAAAAGGTAATGGTAGAATATTCTTCACCAAATACCAATAAACCATTACACCTAGGTCACGTAAGAAATAACCTGTTAGGTTACTCTGTAGCTGAGCTACTTAAAGCTGATGGTTATGAGGTAATTAAAGTAAACCTGGTGAACGATAGAGGTATCCACATCTGTAAATCTATGCTCGCCTGGCAAAGATGGGGGAACGGCGAAACTCCTGAAAGCTCTTTCCTAAAAGGAGATCACCTTGTGGGTAAATATTATGTGATTTTTGACAAGGAGTATAAGAAAGAAATTGATAGGTTAAAGACTGAAGGACAAACTGAAGAGGAAGCAAAAAAGAATTCCCCACTAATTATTGAGGCTCAAAAAATGCTTCAGGACTGGGAAGCTGGCGATTCAGAGGTTATTGATCTTTGGAAAAAGATGAATGGCTGGGTTTATGAAGGCTTTGACGTAACCTACAAGAATCTGGGAGTAGATTTTGATAAATACTATTACGAAAGTAATACTTATTTATTAGGCAAGGACACTGTTGATGAGGGACTTGAAAATGGTGTTTTCTTTAAAAAACCTGATGGTTCTGTATGGATTGATTTAACTGCTGATGGTTTAGACCAGAAGTTGGTTTTACGTGCTGATGGAACTTCCGTTTATATAACCCAGGATTTGGGCACAGCTCAAATGAAGTATGATGATTTTAAAATGGATCAGTCAATTTATGTAGTTGGTAATGAACAGGACTATCATTTCAAGGTGTTGTTTTTAATACTTGAAAAATTAGGAAAATCATGGGCTAAAGGCTTACATCACTTATCGTATGGGATGGTCGATTTACCTAGTGGTAAAATGAAATCCAGAGAAGGAACTGTGGTCGACGCTGACGATCTGATTGCTGAAATGGTGGCTACAGCCAAGCAAAAGACTGAAGTATTGGGTAAAGTGAATAATTTTTCTGAGGAAGAAAAAGAAGCTTTATATAACCAAATAGGATTAGGCGCATTGAAGTATTTTCTTTTAAAGGTGGAGCCTAAAAAACGCTTGTTGTTTGATCCATCTGAATCTATTGATTTTCAAGGGAACACGGGGCCGTTTATTCAATACACTCATGCACGTATAAAATCGTTACTGAACAAGGGAGGTTATTCTACAGAAGTTAATGCTCCTGAAGTTGCGATTACTGCTACAGAATTGGAGATGATTATGTTATTATCTAAATACCCATCGGAAATCTCAGCAGCCGCAAAGGCTTATAGTCCGGCTACTTTAGCGAACTATCTTTATGAAGTTGCCAAGATGTTCAATAAGTTCTACCATGAAGTTCCGCCAATTGTAAAAGAGGAAGATAGCGCTGTTAAACAACACCGCCTGAATTTAAGTTCTGTTACTGCCAGCATTCTTAAAACAGGAATGAATATACTTGGCATAACCGTACCAGAAAGAATGTAAAGATTTGTTTTAACATAACACGCTCATTACTAAATCAGTATTGAGCGTGTTATGTTAAAAATTGGCTACAAAGCTGTCTATATAGCCCGCACGTTTGATCATCCAGGCTCTCATCTTCTGGTAGTCTGTGGTAAAGTCTCCACTGCCAGTTCCCCATTTGGCAAAATCTCGCTTCTTAGAAGCCTCAATGGTAGTTGCATATTTATTTAGATAGGTCATCAGTTCTGGCATTTTTACTGACTTAAAGGCAATCCATTTTTGCTTAAACAGTATTTTTACCTTCGGATCGCTTAGCAGTCGCTTAAAAAACACGGTGCCAACCGAAGAAGAGTTCCATAAAAGTGCATTATCGTATTTCTCAAAGTGTGTACCTGTGCCTTCAAATCCAAAGGCCCAGTCAAAGTCCCATAAAGGTCCGAAGCTGTACTTTCCACCTTTCGGTTTGTATATATAAAGGCTTTTTGGATGGTTGAGCTCTTCATTATCTGTCAAGTTACAGACGATAAACAAATTGACAAGTGAATTGATATCTAAGTAGTCGGTATAATTATTACCTGGAAATGTTGAAGAAGCGATTGCATTCTCCATGACTTGAAATTCATTTTTTAGCACTGAAACTCCGCTCTCTGAACTGAGCTCAGGATATTTGACCATTACCGGCAGGTTATAATTGGTTGATTTGAATTTCCATGGCTCATCATAATAGGTATCTAGCTCTAATAGGGTGCCACCATCTTCAATATTTACCCGGTTTTTTCCAACGGCTACCTGCTCTGTAAATGCATAACTTCCCATATACGTATTGTTTATGGTCAGCTCTACGGGAATAATATTATTGGTGTAAGGCATCTCTAGTAGCTGTCCCGTTTTCATTGCCACTGCATTGAACATCAAGGTCGGATCCAAGTAGTTTGCCAGAAGTACCCAATCTTTTTCTTCAGCCAAACCTAGCAATGCGGCTTTCTTATCCAGCTTTAAACGATATGGTTTTTTCGGAAATCCCCATGTAGAATTCCCCCGACCTTTTATTTTGGTGGTTCCTGAATAGTCCTCAAATCCACCAAGACCTTCAATTTTTATTGTTGCTTGCAAATAGTCCTCTTTGGATACAATCGGAGCATTACCAAAAGTTTCAATGTAAATATGGGGAACGGAGGCTTCCCAGTCTACTGTGATCAGGTATTCCGCGTTTGTACCGTACTTAGAGGTCAAGGTATATTTTACCGGCTGACTGAAGTCGACAATTGTTTTACCACTTTCCTGCTTTACGCCATCTATACTTACTAGAATAGCCTCAGTCGAAAATGTGGCGATTAGTTTCCTTTTTTGATACATTAAACTGGCACTAACCTTACTACTGACTATATTAAAGTTAACGTCACTGGAAAGATCTGGATTGTTTGCCTTTAAAAACGAAAAAGTCTTGAGTATAAGACCGATATCATCGACTTCCTTAATAGTCACCGAATAGGTCTTCTCAGAGCCATCTTCTGCGGTAACCAAGTATTTTACAGGTTTTGAGAAGTCCTGTACAGAAATATTTGACTGCTGTGCCTTCCCGTTTACGCTTACACTTTTTCCCGTGGTCGTAAATGTTGCCTTAAGGCTGCTTATATTCAAGCCCTTTGTAACACTAAGTACAATGCTGTTCTCGCTTATTTCACTGCCAATATCTATTTTAATGGCACCAGGGTTATAGATTACTTCAATTTTAAATGTCGTTATTTCCTTAGCGGCGCTAAGCGGAATATCCTTTTTTTTACAACCTGCTGCAATACCCAGCACAAGAAAAAGCAACACTACTTTTTTGGTTAAGTGGTTCATTTGTTTATCCCTATCAATAAAAATATTACACAATAATACTTTTATTTTTCTGTTCCTGCCTTAACCGTTATCGTTTTCTTTTTCCTGAAGCTGGCGAAACTCATCGGACTCTTGGCCGGACGTTCATCTCCCAATAATACACCCCATTGTTTAAACATCACAGTCCGGTCGAAAATGACCTTCAATACTGCAATAACCGGAAGAGAAAGAAACATCCCCGATACACCTGCAATGCTTCCACCAATGATTACACCTAAGATAGCAAACAAAGCATTTATCTTCACTTTTGACCCTACAATTCTAGGCATCAGTATATTGTTGTCCAAAAACTGAACTATTGCAATCACAATCAGTACAGTAAGCACCGGCCACAGTTCGGTAGACGATGTAAGCGTTAACAGAACACCAATAATATTACCTACCAACGCGCCAACATAAGGGATTAAATTCAGGATGGCAAAGATCACCCCGATAAGCAATGCATGCTTAATTCCCACAAAAAACAGAATGCCACCCAATAAGATCGTCATATAGCTGACCTGGATTAACAGGCCCACCAGGTAACTTTTGATGATTACTTCTGTCTCAAAAATAGCCTCTTTTACCTTTGGATGGTGTTCTGGCTTAAACCACATAAATATAAAACGAAGTAAAATATCTTTGTAGAACAGCATCAAGTAAATATAAATAGGTAACAGGCCAACAAAAACGAATACAGAGCTTAAAGTAACTGCAGCCCCGCTTGCCGCCTTACCGGCCATCCCCAAAAGATCGTCACTTTTTTCGGTAATAAACTTAAGCTGCTCTGTTGTAGAGATATGACTAATGTTACTTATCCAATTACTTAAAGACTTCAGGTGTATGTTTACATTGTTCTTGATCTGCGGAAAATCATCTACTAGAATACCTATCTGGGAAGAGAAAAACCATACAATAAGACCGATCAGGATCACCAGCAATAAAATAGGGAGAATAATGGCAACCGCTTCAGGAAGTTTTCTTCTAATAAGAAAACGATAAATTGGCAGCACGACAATGCTGATGAAAAAAGCCATAATTACCGGCATAATAATGTTGTTGCCGACTACTAAGATCGCTACTAATAAAACCAGACCCAATAATTCGATTGATCGTTTTACGGTAAGAGGCATGTCTGTCATAGGTAAAGTATTTAGATTTTTCAATGAGTAACACTGAAAGGTATGAAATGTTTGGCTAGTTTTGCAAATCTATACATACACAGAACAAATGATCACAAACGAAACCATAGTTGCTTTATCTACACCGCCAGGAGTGGGCGCAATAGGTGTTATACGTCTTTCAGGCAAAGATTCAATAGCTATTACAAACTCGGTTTTTAGTGGTAAAAATTTGCTGGATCAGGAATCTCACACCATACACT
>NZ_JBFTNT010000140.1:0-10171 GCF_056397585.1 Pedobacter sp. 05L430
CAGAAGGATCGCCTACACCGCTGTTTTCATCTGCACGACCCATGTTCATAATGGTTTTCATAGCATCCCATGTTTTACCGCCGTCAGTACTTCGGCTCATACCTACATCTATGTTTGCCGGAAGATCACCACTGTGATCATAGCGGATATCGTAAACCGAAATCAGGGTACCTTTGTTGGTAGTTACAATTCCCGGGATACGATAGGTATGCACATTTTCATCTTTAGGCTTACGCAATGCAATACCAAAAGGGTTAGGTGTATGTTTATTTTGATTAATCTTATAAGCTAAGCCAGATAAATCTGTAARGAAGCCTGCATTCAGGTCTAATTTGTGATCTATATTGGCGTCGTTCTTTAAGCCAACACTAAGCCAGAAATAATGAATACCTGGTTTTAATTTCACATCAAAAGGAATTGTAAATTTATTGCCTGAAGGAACAGTGCTTCCAATTGATTTAGCGCTGTTAAAGTCAGGTTTTTCATTACTCTGATATATTTCTAGCTTAGCTATATCTTTTATTACTTCTTTATTGACAGATCCGGAAATGGCGTTATAGGCAATTTCATGATTTCCTGCCGGTATGTTTACCTCAATACGCAGGTAAGCATTTGCCTCTATTCTTTTAAATATTGGGTTCTCTGTAGAAACAGTGCTAATTTTTATAGCGTTTGCACCTGTTTCTGTATATATTTTTTTGCTACATGAGGTAATGCCTAATACAATAATCATTACCAGAATAGCTTTCATTATATTTCTCTGTGTCATTATCTTATATCAATCTATTTAACTATCAAACTACTACGCATCAACAAAATCATTATGTTGTGGACGCAAAAAATAAAGCTGAACAACCAATGCAATGACCACAATCCCTGCAAGCATTGCGAAATCTTTACCAAGGCTGCCGGCATCAGAAGATTTGCCTAACAAATCGGTAATAAAAGCGCCGAAGAATACGCCCGTCATATTCATCAATCCGTATGCTGTTGCCCTATATCGGGCCGAAACAAATTGACAAAGAATGGGCATATTGTTGGCATCAAACATTCCAAAGCCTAAACCAAAGCAAATAGCCGCTCCCACAACATGAAAGAGTGAGTGGCCAAAGCCCAGTAATAATAAGGATGGAATGGTTAATGCCAAACCAATTGCACTGGTATAAATACGCCCTTTAATGTTTTTCTGCACCCATTTATCAGACAAAATACCCCCAAATATTACCCCTAGAAAGGAAGAAGCCGCTATTGTAATGGTTGACAGTGGCCCGGCAGTGGCCATTGGAATATTTAAATTCTGCGCAAATAATGTAGGCAACCAATTCTTTGCCGCCCAACCGGGTAAACTTGGAACTGCAAAATAAAACAGAATAATCCAAAAGGAAATATTTGTAAACAGCAACCACAATCCTTTAAAAAGCGAGGGTTTAGTGCTAATTATAATTTTATCGGATACCATTTCATCATCATTTACCTTTTTCTCTCTTAAAAAGAGGATTAAGATAAACGAGTAAACAATACCCGCTATTCCGAACCAATGAAAGGTAGATTGCCATGAGAACTTGTCGGCAATGGTTGCTCCAAAACCACCTAAGGCCTGGCCCATGTACAGTCCTGTCATGTGAATACCTATAGCCAAAGATCGTGTTTTAGGTGAATGGAAATCGGCGATTAAAGATAGCCCTGCAGGAATGTAAAGTGCCTCACTAACGCCCATTATCGCCCTTAACCAGTAGATCTGATTAAAAGTTTCGGCATAGCCCATTAAAAATGTAACTCCCGACCAAACAAATAGACTACCTACAATTAGCCATTTTCTATTGAATTTATCAGCTATAATTCCTGAAACAGGGCTCATAAAACCGTATATCCACAGAAAGATTGCCATCAGATAACCAAAGTTGGTAGCCGATTGGAGCTCTTCAATATCAATTTGCATTGCTGGCTTCATGGTCGATAGCATTTGTCTGTCCATATAATTTAATAATGCCACTACCCACAGTAATCCAACAAGCACCCAGGCATAATTATTTGTGTTTTTCTTTAGCATATTATTGTTTTTTTGAACCCTGATCTGTTTCTATTTTACCTATCATTACTGATGGTGTTCTGACACCGGGTTTTATTTCTCCGTTAGATAAAACAATATCATCGCCCCATTTGGTGGCAGTTGTGGTAACATGTGCCGGAAAAGGCAGCTGACCCAACTTAACCCAGGTATTTTTAGTGGTATTATATACCAGCTGTGTTTTATAAAAACCCTTATGATGAATGCTTAACTTATTCTTTTCTAAAGTGAGTTTATCTTTCTCTTTCTGGGACTGGGATGTAGCAATTTGAGATATGTAGTTTTCTATTTTATGAAAAACCTCTCCATTATCTCCGCATGTAACTAAAATGAGATCATTCGCTACGGCAATCCCTGCTCCGGCAGAAAAATTAATTGTTTGTTTGCCATCAGAAATATCAGCCAACTTTTGCCATATACCCACAGCAGAATCATAAGCGTAAGTTGTATGATGTAAATCACTAATTCCTGAAGGTGTTTTAGTACGGCCGCCTATTACAAAGATCTTGTCTGCCTGCGCTACAATCAAGGCGTTTGCCAGTGGCACCGGTAGGCTTAGTAATTTTTGCCATATTGGATCTTTAACATTTAGATCAAGCTTATAAAAGGCATCAGATGAACTTTTTTCTTTATCACCGCCCACCAGATAAACCACATTACCAATATGGGTAAGCCCGGTATTAGTAACTGCAATTGGCAAATCGGGTAATTTTTTTACAATGATATTTAATTCCGGAGTGTCCCAGGTAATGATAAATGCTTTGTCAGATAAACCGTTTTGACCTTCGCCCCCGGCGTAAACCACTCCCAAATCAGTTGAAGTATTCCCGCAATAAGCTACAGGTTCCGGTAGCTTTGATGTTTTTGTACTCCATACAAAGTGTCCGTTTTGCTTAAGCAGCATCTGAATCTTATCTGAATAATATTTTTTCCCTCCTTCCCAAGGCATTTTATCGGGAAAATTAGCGCCTCCAGCAATCAGAAGGACATCATTAAAAACAGCATTCACAGCACCCGCAAAGCCCAATGAAGTACTGCCATCTGCATTTTGCAGTTTTGCAGCTGTATACCATTGTACTCGCTCTATTACAGTTTCCTGGGCAGAAACATCAGTAATCATTAGCATAAAAGGGATTGATAAAGAAAATAAATATTTGTTCATAAGCCTATTAATAAAAACTAATGAGGCGCGTTTGATTTAAAAGTATTAAAATCAAGTGCTGCTACATCAGATTTAAAATGTTCAAACTGATTGCTATCCATGTTTTTAACGGGCAACCTAAACTCACCACAATCTATTCCAACCACTTTCATATAAGCTTTTCCTGTAGCTATACCACCGTATTTGCCTAACAATCTGATCATATCTATGGATTGCTGCTGCAGTGAATTAGCTTTTTTCAAGTTGTTGTTCTCAAAAGCATCGATCATATCATAGTATAAAGGAGCTGCATAGTTAAATGTACTGCCTACTGCACCTTTTGTGCCCAGCACTAATGCCGAAAGCATATTCTCATCGCGACCCCAGAGCATGTCGTACTTTCCATCTTTAAAGTTCATACAAGATAAGAAATCCATAAAGTCTTCGTGTGTATATTTTACTCCGGCAAAGTTTTCAATTTTACCATCAACGGCCTGCAATAAATCATACATGGCAAGGCCTACTCCTGTTAGCACGGGTATGTGGTAGTAATAGAAAGGCATATCTGGTACTACAGCAGCAATTTCTGCACAAGCTTTAGCCAGCATATCAACATTAGCAGGTTTAAAATAGAAAGGAGCAGTAAATGAAATAGCGTAAAGCCCAATCTGTTTAGCATACAAAGCAAGTTCTTTACAATCTGTAATGCTTGTACCACCTAAAAATAACATCACTTTAAAGTCAGGATCGTCATTGGTGCAATCGGCCCAGACTTTTGCTATTTGTTTTTTCTCGTCCGTAGACATAGAAACACCCTCTCCGGTTGATCCACAGATGAAAGCGCCTGTAATTTTATTGTGTTTTAAAAATCTATAGTAATCAGGAATAATAGTTAAGTTGATGGCTCCGTTATTGTCCATTGGAGTAAAAGGAGCGGCAATTAAGCCTTGTAATTTCTCGAAAATCATATAAGTGTTGAGTGTGTTTTTAAATCATTCGCGGGCAGCAGTAATTTACTCTACCCGCGAATGTTGTGAATTAAAATAAAGGATATCCGTCTGTTTGTGTTAACGCCCTATTGTTTGTCAAAGAGGTTCTGTCTATTGGCCACAACAACTTGTAGGTTTCTGAAGAGGCCAAACCAGTTTTAGCAAATACATAGTTATTGCCCATACGTCTGAGATCATACCATCTTTTTCCTTCTCCAATAAACTCTAACAAACGTTCCTGAAGTATCGCTTCCTTAGGGTCAGCATCTATAGCTTGATGAGGATAACCCAGAGTAGCCTCATTGTAGTTGCTGCCAAAGGCTCTTGCTCTAACAAGATTTATCTCTGTAGCAGGGCTTTCACCTAATGCAACCTTAGCCTCCGCTAAAAGTAATAACAGATCTGCATAACGATAAATTGGGAAGTCATTGGTAAAAGCCCTGCTTCCCGCATTTTGTTCTCCTTGGTACTTTTTCAGGAATGCTCCGGCTATTTTAAATGTACCCGCTGCTGGTTGAGAATAAGCTGCCTGTATTGTTAAGTTTTTGCGTAAGTCATTCTCATTAAATTTTCTGTAGGTAGCTATTTTAGTAGGGATTCTTAATAACCCACCATAGTTATCTGTAACCACATCAAATTTTCTTACAGCTAAAGAATCATAGAAATTAATGATTAAGCTAGTTTGCGGAACAAAGTTTCCAATAAAAGGTAGGGTAGCTTCATTCAGTTTATTTCTTGAAACAAAAATCACCTCGTTATTGTCTTTCCCGGTTGATGAAAACACATCTGCAAAATTATTTAATAATGATAATGCAGGAGCGCCAGACTGAATACTGGTCAACGCAGTTTTTGCTATTGTAGCATCAGCAGTGCCTCCCCCTCTGTAACTTGTCCACAAATGCACTTCTGCATTTAACATTTGAGTGGCAGATTTTGACCAGAATCCTTTTTTATTCTTAGCAGAGAAAGAATAATCGGTACCAAAATTTTCATTGGAAAGATCAATGTCCGATTTAATTAAGCTCATTACCTCTGCTTCAGTCGACGCAGGTTTCGCTAAATTTGAAATATCAATATCAACGGTAGGATCTGTTGCAATTACAGCTTTACCCCAACTCCTGTATAGCTGAAAATAGTAAAATGCGCGCATACCATAGGCAATACCTAAATAATTCTTTTTTGATGTTTCTGACACTATATTGGTAGTATTCAATTTATTAATCAAAAGATTAATCTGATTAATGTTATTGTAAAATCCTCCGAAATTACTAACTCCTGAATTATCGGCATCTAAAGTATGCAGCCACATGCGCTCCATGCCTTGAGTTGCTTCACCCGTAAATGTGGCAGTAGTACCTGGATCTGTTCCATATATGTCCGCACGTACCTCTCCCAGAAATTCAAAACTGGTATTATGATCGCGAAAACGGGTGTGAATTCCACTCACAAAAGCATCCACCTGATCCGGAGTTTTCCAATAGCTCGCATCACTTAAGTTGCTCACCGGACTTAAATTTAAATCTTTTTTACAAGAGCTAAGGGCTATTGCACTAATCCCTAAACAGATTAGAATATTTTTTATGTTCTTTTTCATATCGCTAATTCTTAAATATTAGAAACCAACTTGTACACCCATAATGAATGACCTTGCCGTTGGATAAGTACCTGTGTAAATACCAGTAACCACACCATCAGTATTAACCGGAGGTTCGGGAGAGGGACCAGAAAACTTGGTAATATAAAACAAGTTACTACCGGTTATATAAACTTTCATATTTGAAAGAACCTTAGATTTCTTTACCAAATTATTAGGTAGTGTATAAGCAAGTGTCACCTCTCTTAAAGCCAGATAATCACCCTTCTCATAAAATCGTGAGTTGTTACTATTCAATACTCCATTGCCATTATTTGCTCTTGTATAATTCTGTTTTGATCCTCCAACCTGGTCAGCATAATAAACTTTTGGCACATCTGTAACTGTATTTGTTGGCGACCATGCTTGTTTTTGCAATTCAATGTAGTTAAAGGTTCCTTGGTAGTTACCCAATGTTCTGGCGACCAAATCATTGTAAATGGTATGACCAACTGCAAAATCCCATCTGTTATACATGGATAAGCCTTTATAAGAAATGCTTGTATTAAAACCGCCAGTCCATATAGGGAAAATATTACCTAAATAAACCTGATCTCTGGAATCTATAATGTTATCTCCATTTACATCTTGCCAATTAACATCACCTGCAGTAATGCGTCCGTTTTTACCTGCGGCAAGATTTGGCCCTGTAATACCCGCAATTGCATCAGTACGATTACCGGCAATTGCAGCAACTTCAGCATCATCCTTAAAAACAGATACCTGTTTATAGCCATAAATATCTCCCAATGCCTGTCCTTCCTGTAACCCACCTACCCAAACAACCTGTCCGGATTTTGGATCAAAAATCTGTAGTCCACCCTGTCTATTTTTGTCATTACCGTTAAATGGTAATTGTAAAATCTTATTCTTAACAAATGAAGCATTTACACCGGCATTAATTTTCCAATCGCCTTTATCAAAGATGTTTGCATTGATAGCAAATTCATATCCTTTATTCTGATAGGTACCAAGATTTGTTCTTAACGAACCAAAACCGACATAGCTTGGTAAATCAAGATTTGTTAATAAATCACTTGTTCTTCTATCGTAGTAATCAAAAGTTAAACTAACTCTGTCCTTAAATAAACCTAAATCTAAACCGACATCTGTTGTTTTACTTTTTTCCCATCGCAAGTTGCCATTAATTACACCTGTATTTAAGAAACCTGCAGACCCATTATAATTAGTTTGCAATGCATAAACACCCTGAACCTCATAACGTCCCAATCCGGCAACGTTACCATTTTCTCCATAACTGATGCGTGGTTTTAAAGAAGAAATATAATTGCTTATCCCTGAATTAATAAAAAAATCCTCTTTATGCACATTCCATCCAGCAGACATACCAGGAAAAAAACCATTTCTGTTATCTTCAGCTAAACTAGAAACACCATCCAATCTGAATACAGCTGTAAACAAATATTTRTTATCAAAATCATAAGCAAATCTTCCTAAAGCTGAAAGTATTTTATATTGAGATTTAGTAGAATAGTTGTTTGCACTTCCAGCAGCAAAGGTTGTAGAAGCATTAGCAGTAGGAATATCATCTGTAGGTGCATTCTGTCCGAAAACCTGCATTGCATATGAATTCACATTATAATACTCACCACCTGCCATTACATTAAAATTATGCTTGCCTCCTAAGGTTTTGGTGTAATTCAAAATACCATTGTATTGAGTCTGAAAATCTCTGGCAAAAGTATATATAGAGTTTCTTGTACTATTCCCTATAGTTCCTGAAAAAACATTGGCATAGGTTTGTGTAGATTTTTGAAAAGATTGGTCTAGTTTTTCATATAGGTAAGCATTTCCGGTAGCCTTAAAGTATAAGCCAGGAATAATATCCCATTTAACAGCTCCATTAACCACTACCCTGTTTACCTCATTTGAGCGATCTAGACGATTTAACCAATATAGTGGGTTACCATCCGTAACTCCATTTCCTGGATTTGGATTGGTTTTAGCTTCATCCAGCCATGGATTAAATGTAGGCCAAATTGCCATATTACGATATAGTGTATTAACWTCACCTCCAATAGCACCAATTTGAGAAGAAGTAGACAAACTTACACCACTACTTACCTCGATATTAGGTTTAACTTTATAAGAACCGTTCACATCACCGGTGTATCTCTTATAATTTGAACCAACAATTACTCCATTTTCATTGTAAGCATCAAAAGCAGCAAAGTATTTCCCTTTATCATTTCCACCTGTAACATTTAGGTAGTGATCTTTAGTATAAGTATTTCTAAATAACACGTCCTCAACCTCGCCAGCATGATCTTTATACATAATCTGACCTCCATAAGGGTCGTCGAGAACACCCCATCCAGCAGGTAAAGTTGTTGTGCCTGCTACATATTTCTTAATATCAAACGTTGCAAGATCTGCAGGATTTGTAGAGAGTCCCAGACCTCTGGAGGCATTTACCTGGTCGAGACTTCTTCCCGCATTTAAATAACCTAAGCGGGTATAATAGATGTAATCCTTAGCATCCATATATTTATAACCCTCTCTGTTTTGGTTATACCCACCAGTAAATTTATAAGAGATCCGAGCAGATCCTGTTTTTCCAGTTTTAGTGGTAATTAGAATCACCCCATTGTTAGCACGCGCACCATAAATTGCAGTGGCAGATGCATCCTTAAGTAATTCAACAGATTCAATATTTTCTGATGCAATATCATTATATGCTCTTATAACTCCATCAACAATAACCAATGGCGCGCCCGGACTATTAATTGAAGCACCGCCACGGAGAAGAATTAAAGGAGACGCACCTGGCTGACCTGTACTATTAACTACCTGCAAACCAGAAACAGTACCTTGCAGTGCACTACCAATATTAGAACGTGGGGTACTTGCAAGTACTTCTTTATCAAGCTTCGCTATAGAATTAGTTACATTCCTTCGGTTCTGGGTACCATATCCAACAACCACTACTTCATCCAGTCCCTGTGTATCTTCTGCAAGCGTAATGTTTATTGTACTTTGATTTCCAACGGTAATTTGTTGGGTAATGAATCCGGTATAGCTAATTACCAGCACATCTCCGCTTTTTGCAGCAATGGCATAATTACCAGTTTCATTTGTGGCGGTTCCAATTTTGGTTCCTTTAATCAAAACACTAGCCATAGGTATGCCCTGCCCTTTGGCATCTACTACCCGTCCAGATATTTTAGAGTTTTGGCCTGATACAGTAAGCATGGCTATGCTTAAAATTAACGTTAGCAGGACTTGACTAACGTACTTTTGGTAAAGTCTTTTCATTGTTCTTTTGGTTAGGTTTTAGCATTATGTATAACATAATAAGACTAAGGTGTGACTTATATTTCTATATTGCAAGAAATATTAATATTATTTTTATTAACATTGTATAGGAATAGGAGCTAAATCATTATTTTAAGCCCTTTCTACCAACAAAAACATATGTATAACATAATATGACGCCTAACCCTACTGAATCCCTCATTCAATTAGATACCAGTTCGCTGGTTGATAAAGTTGAAGCCAATCTTGTTAAGCTCCTTGTAGAAAGGAAATTAAGAGTTGGTGATATTATACCTACAGAATTAGACCTATCCAGAAGTCTGGGAGTAAGTCGTACCGTTGTCCGCGAAGCGCTTTTAAGATTACGGATGATGGGACTTATAGATACGAAGAAAAAAAAGGGCTCTGTGATTACCAGTCCCGACATTTTCGGTATCATGAGCAAGAGCATGAATCCTCATATCCTTGATCAGGATACCCTTAGAGAGATATTTGAATTAAGACTTGTGCTGGAAATAGGAATGGCAGATCTGCTTTTTCAACGCATTACCCCAAAAGATATAGAAGAGTTAAAAGAGATTGTAAAAACTGAGCCTGATACCGCAAAAGACCACATATTCCATATTGATCATGAGATTATATTTCATGGAAAGCTCTATGAAATAGCAGGTAATGAAACACTAAAACGGTTTCAAAAAATGCTGCTGCCAATTTTTGATTATGTACACAATAGTGGTTTATTGAAAAAACCTGCTCAAATTCAAAAATTCGTATCTCATAAAGGACTGATCGACATCCTCGAAAATGGCTCACCTGAACTATTTAGAAACGGGATGAGAAATCACCTTGAAAACCATTTCTTAAGGATCTTTAGTTAATTTATTAAAACAAACAGGCTTTATCTTGGTTGTTTTAGTATAATATGCTAACTAATAACAAAACAATCATCCTATCAAACCGTTTACCAGTTAAGATTACAGAACAAAACGGTGAATACATACTTCGATCTAGTGAAGGCGGACTGGCAACAGGCCTGGGTTCCGTTTATAAACAAGGAAATAATG
>NZ_JBFTNT010000141.1:0-10058 GCF_056397585.1 Pedobacter sp. 05L430
CCATGAGCATCTTAAATGCAATAAGAAATAAGATTGCCCTAAGAGTGGTTGCAGTGGTAAGTCATCAGAAACCTTATGTCAGTAATCAATTAATTGCGGCATAAATTATATTAAAAAATACTTGCATGAGTCATAACAATCATCTCGACAGAATGCGGAGAAATTGAATTCCAGAAAACAAAAAGCGGGGCATTGTAAAAATGCCTCGCTTTTTGTTTATCCTTATATTACACTATTACTTATTAGGTTGAGGTGTAGTTCTTAAATAAGGTTTAATTACTTTATGTCCTTTGGGGAACCTTGCAGGAATGTCTTCTGTTTTAATACTGTTCATTACAACAACATCTTGTCCATCTTCCCAATCTGCAGGAGTTGCAACGCTATAATTAGCGGTAAGTTGTAATGAATCGATTACTCTTAATACTTCGTTAAAGTTACGCCCTGTAGACGCAGGGTAGGTTAGCATCAATTTAACCTTTTYATCAGGAGAGATGATGAACAACGAACGTACAGTTAAAGTTTCTGATGCATTTGGATGGATCATATCATAGAGATCAGCAACTTTCTTATCCTCATCTGCAATGATAGGAAACTCTACATTTGTATTTTGAGTTTCATTGATGTCTTTAATCCAGCCTTTATGAGACTCTGCAGAATCAACGCTAAGCGCCAGTACTTTAACATTTCTTTTTTCAAATTCTCCTTTTAAAGATGCAGTACGGCCAAGTTCCGTGGTACATACCGGAGTATAATCTGCAGGGTGAGAAAACAAGACTCCCCAGCTATCTCCCAGAAAATCATAAAAATCGATATTACCAATAGAAGTTTCTGCCTTAAAATTGGGAGCTGCGTCCCCTATTCTTAAACTCATAATTATATATTTTAGTAGTAAATAACAATGTTTAAAAGTAAATATTAAAGTCTACAAGTTAAGTATACTATTTAAAATAATTCTCCTGTTTTTGTAATAAAATTAATTTCAGGAATCTTACTTCCCAAGTGCTTATTAAACTGTTTAATGGTATAATCGGCAAGAATGGGTGTATCCTTTTCATCATGTTGGTGCAGAAAGAAGTACACTTTTTCCAGTCCTTTATCCAACCACTGTTTAATTCTTACCACCCAATCGTCTATCCTTGCAAAGTCAGAATCCTGATGTGCCGATCCATTTCCGACAAAGCGAATAAATATTTCAGGTATGGTTAGTTCCATGTGCACACAGTCTCTCCTGCCGCTTGCATCAGTAATTACTGCACCCTTATTTAACTTTGCAAACATATCAAACACCTGGTTCCTATTCGCTTCTTCCAAAAACCATCCTTCGTGCCTTAATTCCACAAAAACAGCAAGGTCAGTAGGCAGGTATTTCAGGTATTCTTCCAGAACAGGCAGGCTCTTAGGTGTAAAGTTATCTCCAAGCTGCAAAAAGCATGGCCCCAAGAACTGAGCAAATTCAGAAATAYTTGCCAGAAAAAGATCTGTTGGTACCTCTGCATCTTTTAGCCTTTTAATATGGCTGATTGTTCTGGAAAATTTAGGACAGAAAATAAAACTATTATTGGAATTATCCTCAGCCTTGGCTTTCCATTTTTTAATCAGCTCTGCATTCGGGATGCTGTAAAAAACTGCATTCAGCTCAATAGAATTGAAATGTTTTACATATTGATCCAGAAAGTCGGCTTCTTTGGTTTTTGCTGGGTAAATCATATTTAACCATTCCTTTCGGCCCCATTTGGCACAGCCAACGTAAAACTCAGGGTTTTTAGCCGGCTTACCTTTCGACAATGTTTTTGAAGTTTGTATGCCATCTTTTGGCAATGTAAAATTTACATGCTTTATCTGGCTATCTGTTACTTTTCCGAAATCCATATTTAAAGTTCTATATAAAGCAAAACCCCGAAACTAAATTAAAGTTTCGGGGTTTCAAATTTATGTGTTAGTTATTAGTTATAACCTTTTATCATAAACACGTAATCCTGAATTTTGGATACCTGTTTTGATGGCTCTAATTTCGATAATTTGCTCTTCCTAACAGAAGATATCCTACCCACTATAGAATCCTGAGGGATAGAGCTTAACGCTTCCTGAAGGAACTTTGCTTTTACCGCAAAGGTTGCTCCGTCTGTATAGCTTTCTTTAGCATTGATTATGCCTATTACGTTTCCGCTATTATCTAATAGCGGCCCGCCACTATTACCTGGATTAACATCAAGAGATAACTGATACGCTAAAGTATCACCATTAAAACCACTTTGTGAACTTAAATAGCCTATTCCTAACACTACTTCATCTTTAGGATAACCCAGTGTGTAAACAGATTCTCCGAGGCCAACTTTACCCTTTTTTAATGAGTAAGGTAACGAGCCTAATGAAAACTTTTTATCAATGATTTTTAGAATGGCAATGTCATTAATAGGATCTTTATAGGTAATATCAACTTTATAAAGATCACCTTTGTTGTTCTGAACGTACACCGTATCAGATTTTTCGACTACGTGATAGCTAGTTAAGATATATCCGTTAGAAGAAATTGCAAAACCGGTACCGCCAAATTTCACGGGCTTAACAGGCACCTTTGAATTCTGGCTTGATTTTACATCTCTGATCAGGTTATTGGTAGAACTTTTAAGCTTACTAAGCTCAGCACTCATTTGTTTATAGCTACCGGTTTGCTCTGTAGTTTGTTGTATAGAATAAATGGTAACAATTGTTAATAATATAAAAGAGGCGGCCACAGCAATTGCTGATTTATTTTTACGCCACATATTAACAATAAACGAAGGATGAGGTCCAAGCTTTCTGCTTAAAGCATCAACATCGATCTGATCATGTGCATGATCCATCTTGTTTTTCAAATCAAGATTTGAGGCATAATCCTTTAACGAATCCAGAAAAACCTTGTGCGCAACAACCTTATGATCAACAGTTGGATCATTTAAGCGTAGTTGCTCAAAAGCGGTAGCTTCTGCCTCAGTAAGTTTACCGTTAAGGTAATCTTCAATTATGCCCTCTAACTCTATTTCGTTCCTCATATCACGATTGAAAAAATAATTTCTTTAACCTTTGTAAGCACTTATATTTTTGTGTTTTTGCGTTATCGGTATTGGTATACCCAAACTTTTCACAAATTTCCTGCATGGAAAGGTTGTTAATATAAAAATCCTGAATAATGGTCTTGCAGGGTTCACCTAAATGGAGGAGTGCTTCTTGCATCTTATCAAATTGCCTATCCTTCTCTTCATGCTGTTCAACATCCTCTTCTATCGCTATCACATCCTCAAAGTCAGAGATGTTATTGGTTTTCTTGCTTTGCTGTGCTAACTTCTTTAACCAAATACGTCTGCAGACTGAGTATATATAGGTCTTTAGTTTACTGCTTAACTCGAAATCTCCGCTTTTAATTTTATTATATAAAACAATTATGCCTTCCTGATACACATCTTTTGCATCATCTTCATCACCGTTATTATTTAATATAAACTGTAAAATCATCGGAAAATACCCCGTATACAATTTATTTAGCGCTTCTTCTGAGTTATTTAAGACCCCTAAAACTACCTCTCTATCTGTTGGAACTGAACTGCTTAACTTATTACTCACCAATTAATACATTTAAACGTGAATGGTAACCCAATGATAACAAAAAAAATTACTTTTTTTATTTCTTCCTTAATACGGCAATACTATAAAGAGTAACCCAGTAACCCACATTAAAATATTTTTTATTTTTTTTTCAATTAGGTGGGTTACCTTTTAAACTTTCCTGTATTAATCTGTAAAATTAATTAATTATTTAAAATAGAATTAGAATGAAAAACGCATTTAAATTTGGCTTTTTAGCTTTAGCAATCTCTTTATCAGTAGCAGCTTGTAACTCTGAGAAAACAGGTGAATCTACAGATACTACTGTAACTGATTCATCTACTGTTGTTACTCAAGTTGATACTAACGTAACTGATTCAACTGTAAAAGATACTACTGTAACTACTACTGTTGACTCAACTAAACACTAGTCATTTTTAACAAAATAAAAAAGGCTTTGGAATCTCCAAGGCCTTTTTTGTTATCCAAAGTTTTGCTTTTCAGCAACCTTACTTCATTAAAAGGCTAATAAATGCTACATTTGCGCTTGTAAAAATAAGTCAAATTCATGAATTTATCTCCTCTTCAAGCTATTTCTCCAGTTGATGGACGTTATAGAAACACTACTCAAAGCCTTTCTAAATATTTTTCAGAGTCAGCATTAATAAAATACAGAGTATTTGTAGAAATTGAATACTTTATTGCACTTTGTGAAACAGGCTTACCTGGTTTAAAAGAATTCGATAAATCTATTTACGGTAAACTACGTTTAATTCATGAGCAGTTTGATGATAACCATGCTCAGGAAATTAAAGACACAGAAAAGATCACCAATCATGATGTTAAAGCGGTTGAATATTTTATAAAAAAGCAATTTGATCAATTGGGTCTCGAAGCTTATAAAGAGTTTATCCATTTCGGATTAACATCTCAGGATATCAACAACACAGCTATACCTTATACTATTAAACTAGCTTTAAATGAAGTTTACTATCCTCAAATAGCTGAGTTGATTGCTAAAATAAAAAGTCTGGCTACTGAATGGAAAGATGTGCCCTTACTTGCACATACGCATGGACAGCCTGCATCTCCTACTAAACTTGGTAAAGAGTTTATGGTATTTGCTGAACGTTTAGAGATTCAGTTAAATAACTTAAAAAACATCCCTAACAGCGCAAAATTTGGCGGTGCAACAGGTAATTTTAATGCACACCATATTGCTTATCCTGGTGTAAACTGGGTAGATTTCTCTAATAATTTTGTAAATGAGATATTAGGCCTTTCGCGCGCTCAGTATACTACTCAAATTGAGCATTATGATCAATTTGCTGCACAATGTGATGCTTTAAAAAGAATAAACAACATCATTATTGATCTTGATAGAGACATTTGGGCGTACATTTCTAAAAACTACTTTRAACAAAAGATTAAAGAAGGTGAAGTTGGTTCTTCTGCAATGCCTCATAAAGTAAACCCTATTGATTTTGAAAATGCAGAGGGTAATGCTGGTATAGCAAATGCGTTATTCGAATTTTTTGCGGCTAAATTACCAATTTCACGCTTACAAAGGGACCTTACAGATTCTACGGTACTTAGAAATGTAGGCGTGCCTCTTGCTCACACTACAATAGCTATTGCATCTACGTTAAAAGGTTTAAATAAATTATTGCTGAATAATGAAGCTATTAATGCCGACCTTGAAAACAACTGGGCTGTGGTTGCTGAAGCAATTCAGACTGTACTTAGAAGAGAGGCTTATCCTAACCCATACGAAGCACTTAAAGATCTTACCCGTACCAATCAGAAGATTACTGCTGATACCATGGCGAACTTTATTGATGGTTTAAATGTGAATGATCAGATTAAACAGGAATTAAAGAACATCACTCCTTTTAACTACACGGGCGTATTTTAGATATAATGACCTAAAACAGACATCGATACCTTAAATTGCACCAACGAATTATTTATTTTTGTAGAAAAAAAGAAGACAATGACTATTAACGTATATACTGAACAAACTCCAAACCCTGCTACAATGAAATTCATGGTCAATAAATTATTGATCAATGGCAGTGAAGATTTCGCAACTAAAGAAAGTGCTGAGCACTCTCCTTTTGCAAAGGAACTGTTTAAGTTCAACTTTGTTAATGGTGTTTTTTTTGCAAGTAACTTTGTTACGATTACAAAAACAGAGGGTGTTGAATGGCCGGATATCGAACCAATTCTTAAAGAATTTGTTAAAGGAGCTGTTGAATCTGAATATAAAATAAAAGAAGAAACATCTGATGAGACACCTACTTTTGAAGGAACAGATCTTGAGATTAAAATTCAGCAAATTCTACATGATTATGTTCGCCCGGCAGTTGAACAAGATGGTGGTGCAATTAGCTACAAATCATTTGATGAGGGTGTTGTAACTGTTGAGCTTAGAGGTTCATGCAGCGGTTGCCCTTCTTCTACCATTACCTTGAAATCAGGAATTCAGAATTTATTGCAACGCATGGTTCCTGAAGTGAAAGAAGTAGTGTCTGAAGCTTTGTAAGCCGATTTAAATATAAAGAAAGAGCCTGTTTCAATGTTGAAACAGGCTCTTTTGTTTTATGTTGTTCTTATAATCTTTGTCATCCTGAATTTACTTCAGGATGACATGGTGGCGATAACACGACTAATTCTATTAACTTTTAAAACTCCGTTTAATAGCTTCTAAGATTTCACCATCAATCAAGCCATTTGTTGCCAGARTTTCTCTGGTTTCTAGAAATTCATCGCCTCCGGCAAAGTTTAATATATTTCCACCTGCCTGTTGTACCAGAAAAGCACCGGCAGCAACATCCCAGGCATTCAGGTTATACTCAAAGAAAGCATCGAACCTGCCACATGCTACATAAGCTAAATCAACCGCAGCCGAACCTATGCGCCGTAAGCCATGCGTTTTCTGCATCATTTCTGAAAGTAGCTGCATGTATTGTGCCTGTTTCTCGAACTGATAATATGGAAATCCTGTAGCCAGTAAACAATCTGATAAACCTGGTCTGGAAGAAACCTTAATCACTTTGTTGTTTAAATAAGCATCGCCACCTTTATAAGAATAAAACATCTCTCCGCGGTTTATCTCATAAACTACACCAACAACGGGTTTATCCTCTTCATAAAGCGCTATGCTTATAGAATAAGTGGGAACACCATGAATAAAGTTGGTAGTGCCATCTAATGGATCTATGATCCAATTGTAAACAGCACCTTTGCTATTTATGGTTTCTTCTTCAGTAGTAAAACCTGCTTCAGGAATTAGCTTGGCTAAATTTCTAACCAATAACTTTTCAGCATTCTTATCTACATAGGAAACCATATCGTTTAGGCCTTTGAACTCGACAGCACCTGCATCGAAGTTCATCGACTCTTTTCTTATAAAATTGCCTGTTAAGCGGGTAACAGCAATTACCTTAGAACATATTAATTCGTAATTCAACTCAGAAAAAAATTTTAATAGTTAGCCAACTTTTCTTTGTTCTTGTATGAATATAAAACAAGACCTAAGCCAGACAAAAACAGAATACTTGAAATTAGCTCTGCCTGCGTAAAATGTATACCGGCAACATTATATTTAGTATTTACTCTGATCAATTCAATAAAGAAGCGTTCCAGACCGTTTAGCATTAAGTATATACCAAACATCATTCCCGGAGATTTAATACGGTCACGGATCTTCCATAAGATCAGGAACAGTATAAAGCATACGATTACCTCATATATAGGTGTTGGGTATACCGGCTGAGGTAATTCGTTACAGAACCTGCCAACGCAACCCGCAATAGGATTTCCTTCGTTAGCAACGTTATTTGGATAGGTATAAGCCCATAACCAATCCGGAAGCCATGAAATTGGCTTAGCGTTTAGATTAGCGATTCCCCAGTCGCCATCACCAGACATATGGCAACCAATTCTGCCCACACTGTACGCAAGCATCATACCTGGTCCGCCAATATCAAGCATGTGCAATACTTTAATATTATTTTTCCTTGCGATATATAAAACAGCAGCACCGCCACAGATTAGTCCACCGTAAAACGTTAAACCACTAAATGACAATAAGCTGCCGATAGGATCTTTTACAAATGAGTCCCAATGTTCCAGGTTATCGAATATCTTTGCTCCAAGAAAGCCCCAGATAGCGGCCCAAACGATAAGAGTACCCATTAATTCATATGGGTGCTGCGTTACTTCAACAGTTTTTGGTTTGGGTAATTTATGCGCATTTTTCTCTTTATAATCCCAGTAAGCAAACAAACCAGCAAAAAACAAGCCTCCAAGTATATTACCTTTTAATGAAAGAAGTACTGTTTGGGCATCGCTTACAAACAGCTGATAGTTTAAGAGTGCATAAACTAATTTATACCCGATCAGGAACCCGAATACACCATTATAAGCCAGCTCAGTTGTAGTAGCAGGCTTACCAATAGTCATCGTTTTTTTGATTGGATGAAGAATACCAAGTGCTTCCTTACGTTTAAACTCATGAGTAAAAGCCCAGTAACCAGCAATAAAAGCTAAAGCGACAAAAACACCAAAGGTGTTAAACGGCAATGGGACTTGTATACCAAAAAGATATTCTAAAAAATGAGATACAGTAGGAAACATACGTATAAAAAAGTTTTATGCGAATATAGTATTAATGCGCTAAAACTTCTTCTGTTTCGGCAACTTCTACCTCACCATCGGCGGTAAGCTCAATAAGTTTTACGGTTTTGATTTCATTTACCATTACCGGGTCATATTTAGCTTTAACTTTTACATAGTTCTTGGTAAAACCATGCATAAAACCATTCTTTTGGTCGTCTTCAAAAAGCACTTCGCCAATTGAACCAATCTGAGATTGATAAAAGGCCCTTCTCTTTTTATCAGACAAAATATGAAGCATTTTGCTTCTATCCGCACGGGCACTTCCGGCAACAACGCCTTTCATTTCAGCCGCTGCTGTTTGCTCGCGTTCTGAATAGGTAAATACGTGCAGGTAAGAAATATCAAGCTCGTTTAAGAATTGATAAGTATCCAGAAAATCTTCATGAGTTTCACCAGGAAATCCAACGATTACATCAACTCCAATACAGCAATTAGGTATTAAAGCTTTAATTTTAGCAACTCGTTCGGTATAAAGTTCCCGTTGGTAACGTCTGCGCATTAAACCTAATATTTTATTAGATCCAGACTGCAGAGGGATATGAAAATGAGGTACAAATCTTTTGGAAGTAGCAACAAATTCAATGATTTCATTGCTTAACAAATTCGGTTCGATAGAAGAAATTCTTATCCTTTCTATACCCTCAACCTCATCCAGTGCTTTTACCAGGTCAAAGAATTTATCTTCTCTTTCTCCGTTTCTTATTCCGAAATCGCCAAGATTTACCCCCGTAAGTACAATTTCTTTAACGCCRCTTTCGGCTATTTGTTTAGCGCGGTTTACTACATTTTCGATGGTATCGCTTCTGCTGCCCCCACGCGCCAATGGTATTGTACAATAAGTACATGGATAATCACATCCATCTTGCACCTTTAAGAAAGTACGTGTTCTATCACCTATTGAATAGGCTGCAATAAAATTATGATTAACTTTTTCGATGTTTTGCTGATGAATAACGGCCTTAGGCTGTTTGGTAAGATCAGAGATGTATTCAACTATCCGGAATTTCTCTGCTGCACCAAGCACCATATCAACGCCTTCTATTTCGGCAATCTCAACAGGTTTTAACTGAGCATAACATCCTACTATGGTTACATACGCGTTGGGTGCGTACTTTAAAGCCTCTTTAACTACTTTACGGCACTTTTTATCAGCATGCTCTGTTACAGAACAGGTGTTTATTACATACACATCCGCTCCATCTGTAAAGTCTACAACAGCATATCCGGCATCGGTAAATAACCTGCCAATTGTTGAAGTTTCAGAGAAATTCAACTTACAACCCAGTGTATAAAATGCAACCTTCTTCATTCAGTGTTATCGCTATAATTATGCACGCGTCGTGCCGAATTTATTTCAGCATCCCGTTTAAGCATGTTTAGAATATCAAATTCGGGATGCTGAAATAAATTCAGCATGACGATTGTAAATTTTTAGATATCCCAATAAGCCTGCAAAGATAAGGTTTTAAATGAAATTATGATTCATTCCAGCGATAACTATCTTGCTCTAGTCCTGCAAGATCTATTACACGACTTACTACTGTTTGTGCAACCTCTTCAATAGTTTTGGGTAAGGAATAAAAAGATGGGCTGGCAGGGCATATAATCCCTCCTGCTTCCGTTACAGCTTTCATGTTATTAATATGAATAAGGCTAAAAGGCGTATCTCTTACTACGGCTATTAATTTCCTGCGTTCCTTCAATACAACATCTGCAGCCCTGGAAATTAAATCGTTAGAAATCCCATGTGCAATTCTGCCCAGAGTACCCATTGAGCATGGAATGATGATCAT
>NZ_JBFTNT010000142.1:0-10052 GCF_056397585.1 Pedobacter sp. 05L430
GAATAAGCTCAGAACATCGTTAATGCTCTTTTATGCAGTTATGTTATACTATCAGGCACGGTAAAAAAGCGGCTTCTTCATTGATGTAATGTGAAAAAATAAAAATTTTTTTACCGCGTGGGCTAATTTGAGTTTTTCGACTCATATAAGTATAAAACGGATCATGAAAAGCGCCTACAAAAACTATTTTAGAGAAATTCTTAAAAAATATAGACAACAAACTGCTAGTTCTGAGGAAATAAAATTCCTGGAGTCTTACTACAATATGTTTGAGGTCAATGACGGGCTGATTAATGGTGACAACGAGTCTCAGTTTTCGGAATTAAGAGATGATATTAAAGCAAATATTGACAGGCGAATTGAACGTCCGAGAGTCCGAAAACTAAGTTATGGCTGGATGAAATACGGCGCTGCCGCAGCTGCGCTGCTGCTTGTTTCGGTTGCAATTTATCTGGTCTCTTACCGGCAAAAAAATGATCTGCTAGCACAAATGGATCGTACCGTTGTTCCTGGAAGTAATAAAGCGGTGCTTACACTAGCTAATGGGAATAAAATTGTATTGAACGAGGTTAAAACAGGAGAGGTCGCACAGCAGTCGGGGATCAACATCACTAAAAAAGATAATGGAGAAGTGATCTATCAGGTTTCAGCCAGCCCAGATTTAACTGAGGAAACTGCAATGAATACCATAACCACTCCAAACGGCGGTCAATATACTGTTGTACTCTCTGATGGTTCCAGGATCAAACTTAATGCAGCTTCTTCGGTAAGCTTTCCGACCTCATTTAAAGGGAGGGAGCGGGTAGTTGACCTCCATGGCGAGGCTTATTTTGAAGTTGCCAAAAATATTCAACATCCTTTTAAGGTGATTTCAGGTTTACAAACAGTAGAGGTTTTGGGGACGCATTTCAATGTGGAGGCCTATGCAGATGAAAGTGCAATCAAAACTACGCTTGTTGAGGGCTCTGTTAAAGTTGTAGCCGGAAAGCACCATATAATTATTTTTCCCGGGCAGCAGGCCAGCGTTAGCAGGGAAAGTACCGGTTCCATTGCTACCGCTCAGGTTAATCTGGATAAGGAGATGGCATGGATCAACGACGTGTTCATTTTTGATGGGGATAACCTGAAATCTGTAATGAGCGAAATTTCCAGATGGTATAACATTAAGATAGTATATAACGGAGCTATTCCTGATAAGAAATTCTTCGGCGGCATATCCAGGAACAGCAAACTTTCTGAGGTATTTAAAATCCTTGAGCTCAATCAGATAAAACTGAACTTAAAGGGCAAAACGGTATATGTATCGTATGACCCTTCCAATAATGAACAACCCTAAACCACCATACAAAACTAACCGAATTTTTAACTACAAACCATTTATCAGATGATAAGAAAACTACACCACCACCACTAGGAACCACAGGACTAAAAAGCCGAAAGTGTCTCACCACTTCCGGCTCAAAAAAAGGTCAACAGCCAGATGTTGAGGCCGGGCTGTTATTTATTCACTTAATTCTATTCCAAAAGTATGAAATTAACTTTTCTTTACAACCCCGCGTGCGAAATGCGGAGGGTAAAGTACAAATTCCTTATAGTGATGAAATTAACTGCTATTTTATTACTGATCGGCGCCATGCATTTGTCCGCCGCAAGCTATTCGCAAAAAATAAGTGTTTCCAGACGTAACACCACACTTGAGACTGTTTTTCAGGACATTAAACAGCAAACAGGCTATCTCTTTTTTTACAGCGAAGAGGTTAATGTGAACCGTGTGAAAATTCATGTTGCACTTAAAAATGTACCGCTTAGTGAGGCCCTGAGTGCCGTGCTGGAACAGCAGGGTCTGACCTTCAATATTATAAACAATACCATTGTCATCAGGAACCAGATCGGCAATAAAACCTTAGAAAGCATAAAAAATAACTTTGTCGAGATTTCTGGTCAGGTGACAGACAGCAAAACCAGGCAACCCATGCCTGGGGTGAATGTGTCGCTCAAGTCGAATTCCAATATTCGTACCCAGACCAATGCTGCCGGAGAATTCAGGATCGCTGCGCAACCAGAAGACGTACTTTTATTCACTTACGTAGGTTATCAGGTAAAGGAGGTAAAGGTTGGAGAGAAGAAGTTCCTGAACATTGAACTCGAAGATGAGGTTACTCAAATGAATGATGTAGTGATCACCGGTTATCAAGCCATAAAAAAAGATAGCTTTACGGGCACTGCTATAGCGATCTCCGGAGATCAGCTAAAAACCATAAATCCTCAAAATCTTTTACAGAGTATAGGTGCTTTTGACCCGTCATTCAGGCTTGTGCAAAACAATCTTGCAGGTTCAAATCCAAACAGAATACCTTCCATTAATGTACGTGGATCTTCGGCATTGCCAAGTGGTGATGGCGAAGTATTGAGAAGGGATGCGATTTCGGGTGGCGTGAACATGCCGGCATTTATCCTGGATGGCTATGAAGTTGATGTGCAAAAAGTATTTGATTTGGACGTAAACCGTGTGGCATCGGTTACCCTGCTAAAAGATGCGGCCGCTACTGCCATCTACGGAGCCAGGGCCGCTAACGGCGTGTTGGTTATTGTAACCAAAGCACCAAAAGAGGGTAAGTTACGGGTGAGCTATAATTACGAATTGAATGTTACCGGAGCAGACCTGAGTGATTATCAGGTGCTAAATGCTGAAGATAAACTAAGATATGAAGTGCTTGCCGGCCTGTACGACTCTAGTCACGAGAATATCCMTCAGGATCATTTAGAGGAACTGTATTATCATAAGTTCGCAAACGTAATCGGAGGGGTAAACACTTACTGGTTGTCGCAGCCGGTTCGTACCACGGCCGGACAGAAGCACTCTGTGTATCTGGAAGGTGGTTCTCAGGCATTCCGTTATGGTGTTGACCTGAGGTACCAAACCAGGCCTGGAGTGATGAAAGGTTCTGCAAGGGACCAGTATTCTGGGGGCATGAACTTTACTTATAATGTCAACAAATTTCAATTCAGAAATGACCTTTCTATTACTCAGGTGACGGGAAATGAATCTCCCTATGGCAATTTCGCGGACTATGTAAAAACAAACCCTTACTACCCGATGACCGATGCAAATGGAAACATTAACCGGGTGATAGATATCTGGGAAAATTCAGCAGGTGAAAAATCCTATATTTTCAACCCGTTATACGATGCACAACTGAGCAGTTTTAACAAATCCTCTTATATGGAGATCATCGATAACCTTTCTGCTGAACTGGAGCTAATGAAAGACCTTAAACTAAGGGGGCAGATGAGTTTAACAAGCCGTTCAAATACAGATGACATCTTCATTTCTCCCCTTGCTAATAGATATTACCTCTATGAAACGGCAAAAATTGATGAAAAGGGAGAATATACCAACAAAAACAGGAAAGAAACCTATTGGGACGGAAATATCCGCTTAACCTGGCTAAAGCAAATAGCCAAAAGCTATTTTAACGTGATGGCCGGTGTAAACATACGTACCGAGCTCTCGGATGCCAAGGAGTATACTGCCTTGGGTTTTGCCAATGACCGGTTTTCAAACATCGGATTTGCGAAAGGATATGCAGAAAATGGAAGGCCTTACAGCAGGCTTGAGCGGTCCAGGTTATTCGGCTCATTCATGAGCATGAACTATTCCTATGACAACAAATACCTGATGGATGCTACCGTAAGGATTGACGGCTCTTCCAAATTTGGTGTGGACAATAAACTTGCGCCTTTCTGGTCATTCGGACTGGGCTGGAATCTTCACAACGAGAATTTCCTCAAAGACAACAGTGTCATCAGTCAGCTTAGACTGAGGGTATCAACGGGACTTACCGGCTCTGTATTGTTTGATCCCTATCTCTCCAGAACGACTTACAACTACTCGTCTGATAACTGGTATTCAACCGGTATCGGTGCCACAGTGAACAATTATGGCAACGAAAATCTTTCCTGGCAAAAAACTTTAATGACCGATATCAGTATAGATTTAGGTCTGTTTAAAGACCGTTTAACCATTTCTCCTAAAGTTTACAGGAAATTTACCAAAGATATCCTTGCAGACATCACGCTTCCCCCATCAACGGGCTTCCTTTCTTACAAAGAGAACCTTGGGGATATGGAAAATAAAGGAGCTGAACTGGGGATAAGATGGGATGCCATTCGCAGAAAAGACTGGTCGGTAAACCTGACAGCAAACATGGTAGCCAATAGAAATCGTATTGTCAGGATTTCCAACGCCCTGAAAAAATACAATGACAAAGCCGATGAACTGCAATCAGTAGATCAAAAGGATGGAGGTTTCAAAGGAGTACCCTTGTTGAGGTATAATGAAGGTCAGTCCATCAATGCCATCTATGCAGTACGTTCCTTAGGTATAGATCCTGAAAACGGTCGTGAGCTTTATGTAAAAAGAGATGGGACACTTACTTACGATTACGACAAAAGAGATATCGTAGTGGTAGGCAATGCCGATCCAAAGGTCAATGGGTATTTCGGTGGAACATTCACCTATAAAGGCTTTAATCTTACTGCTAATTTCGAGACTTACTTTGGAGGGGATACGTACAACCAGACCTTGGTCGATCGGGTAGAGAACGCAGATGCAAGGTACAATGTAGATAAGCGGGTATTTGAAGGAAAATGGAAACAATCCGGTGACTTGACCTTTTACAAAAACATCGCAGATTTAGGCACTACAGAAGTAAATTCCAGATTTGTTCAAAAGGATAATCTGCTTAATCTGCAGTCGCTTTATTTATCCTACGATATAGATCAGAAATATGCCAAAAAACTGTCGATGTCTAACTTACGGTTTGCCGTAACTGCCAATGAGGTAACAAGATGGTCCTCGATTAAACAGGAAAGAGGGATTGATTATCCTTTTGCAAGAAGCATCACTTTTTCGGTCAACGCTACTTTTTAGGTCTTACTATTTAACAGATAAAATATAAAAATATGAACATTAAGTTGTTAATCGGTTTCATTTTACTTGCGGGCTCATTGAGTTCCTGTAAAAAATGGCTGGAAGTTCAGCCAGAATCAGAAATATCGGCTCCGGTTCTTTTCAGTACCGAAAATGGTTTCATGGAAGCTTTAAATGGAATATACATCAAGAGCACCAGTCATGACCTATATGGGAAAGAGCTGACATTTGGAACTACTGAAGCGCTTGCCCAAAATTTTTCTATTGGTACGGACGGACAGGACTACAGACAAACTTCCTTGTACAACTACACCAATGGAAAATTCATTGAACGTAAGGACAAAATATGGAGCGGCCTGTATAGTGCCATTGTCAATTGCAATTTGATATTGAGTAATATCGATGAGCGTAAAAATGTATTTACCGGATCAAACTATGAATTGATTAAAGGTGAAACCTTAGCCCTAAGGGCTTATTTACATTTCGACCTGTTGCGTTTGTTTGCCCCATCTTACCTCAAAAACCCAACAGCTCCCGGAATACCATTCGCAAAAAAATACTCCAAGGAGGTTACGCCAATGTCGTCGGTTACCGAAGTAATGGGTCTGTTGATTCAAGATCTGGAACAAGCTAAAACCTTAATGACTAATGATCCCATTCGCAGCGCGGGATATAAAGTCAACTACCCACTGGTCACAGATACAACCAAAAATACAGAAGAGAGCTCCCCAATATTGTTCCTCCAGAACAGAAGACATCACCTGAACTACTACGCGGTGTGCGGGACACTGGCCCGGGTTTATCTTTATAAAAATGATAAAGTAAATGCACTGAAAAATGCCAAGGAAGTGATCGACTCGGATAAATTCCCTTGGACCGCACAAAGCGATTTTATTGCTTTTGATGAAGCAAAAAAAGACCGTATCCTTTACAAGGAACTGTTATTTGGTTGGTATATCCCCGGCTCTGCAAAAGACATCAAAGAAAACTGGTTTAAAAGTGGTACCCGTGGTTTCTTCCTTTTGGAAGACGATGCAAGGTTAATTTATGAAGCGGGTACCGTTGGGGGAGAAGACCTTCGCTTCAAACAGTGGCTTACGCTAATGGCAGATGTAAGCAGCAGGTGGTATGACATTGTAAAGTACAATAGAAACTCGCTCAGTACAGAGGCAAATGCCAACTTGCATTACCTGATGGCACCCGCAATAAGGCTAAGTGAGATGTATTACATCGCTGCTGAATGTAGCTATGCAACAGATCCTGTACAATCGCTGAAATACTTTAATGAAGTACGTGCTGCCAGAGGATTTCAAAATCAGCTAACAGTTCCTTCGGAAGACGGTCTTATTAATGAATTATTAAAAGAAGCCCGCAAAGAATGGCTTGCTGAAGGCCAGATGTTCTACATGTACAAGCGACTTAATAAAGCTATTGCTGCACCAACAGGAAGTGCAATCCCGCCTTCAGATAAAATATTCGTATTGCCACTTCCGAATGATGAAATTGTTTACGGAGGCAGATAATTTATAAGAACATAATTATGAGAACTATAAAATCATATATCATCATCATCCTGCTACTATTGTCCATTGCCTCCTGCAAAAAAGCAGAAGAAATGGTGTTTAGTAATGAAGCCAATGTCTATTTCGATATATACAATGGTGACAAAGATAGCCTTGTCAGGACCTTTGCCTATACGCCTACCAAAGCTCAGGACACCTTGTTGTTACCTGTCCGGCTGTCAGGGATAAGAACATCTGTTGCCCGAACGTACAATGTACGGGTAGAATCGGATTCATCTACAGCTATTCCCGAACAACACTATCAGCCATTGAAAAGCACTTACACCATGCCGGCGGACGCGGGTACGGCCTATATTCCGGTCATCATGTACAACAAGGATAAGATTCTGGAAGAAAAATCGGTTTCTATCATTATCAAGCTGATTGCTTCTGATGATTTTGGTGTAAAAAATCCCACAATGCTGCGGGCTAAAGTARTATTTTCTGCCAAATTGGAAAAACCAGACTGGTGGGATACGTGGCTGACCAATTATTCAAGGACCAAGCACGAATTGTTTTACATCACGACCGGTCAAACTTCTATGACCACCGGTTCTCAAGGTGGCCTGGATGCACCTAAAAACCTTTACTATACTGGCTTGCTCACCATCATGATGAACAATCCTTTTAATTGGGTTACCAAGAATGTGGCTAAGGGGTATGTGTTGGAAGAAGTAACCCCTGGAAATTCGGATAGTTATTATTTTTTCAATACCGGAAATCCTAGTAAAAAAACGCTGCTGAGGAAAAATACACAGACTGGAAAATATTACTTCATAGATGAAAATGGAAAAGAAGTTATTTAAAAACATAAAGATGAGCCTTAGAAAAAAAATAGGATTAATAATATTGACTATAATCGCCCTGTCTGCCTGTCATAAAGATTTGGGCGATTATGAAATCAATATGCCCGCTGCACCAGAAGTGTCAAATCTTGATTCAGTTTATACTGCTGTAGTTGGAGATAGTTTAATCATCAAGCCCACTATAAAAAATACAAAGGGAGATGACATAGAACTGCAATGGCGCATAAGCGTGATGACGGGTAACGATGTAAAATTTATCGGGCCGGCACTTAGAATCATATTTGGCCTGGAGGCCCAAAGGTATGAAGCTCGCCTTACTGTTTACAATAAGACAAACGGAATGAAATATTTCCACGATTTCTTCGTAGATGGGGGTACAGAATTCGGCTCAGGTACCGCTGTATTGAGCTTGGAAAACGGCACCACTCAGTTCTCGTTTATTAAGACTGACGGAGAAGTGCAGGCGCGCCTGTATCAGGCCATGCAAGGAAAAGACCTACCAAAAGACCCTATGAATCTTTTCCTGATGAAAAATACTACTACAGGTGGTACACTCCTTGGCTATTGGATCATCACTAAAGGTGGTGGAATACGATTAAATGCCAATACTATGCAGGAAGATCCAAAATACCCTAACACCATTGCTGATAATTTTTTTGCTGCGCCCGATAAACTGGAGGTTGGCCAGCTCAAACAGCATCCTCAAGGTATATTGGCCGGTGTGATCAGCAATGCACTTACCTACGGAACAACCAATACCTGGGACCAATCACCTACTTATGGCATGTTTAGCGCGGCCGAAGGCGAGTATCAACTCGCACCTTCATTTATTATGAATTTTAACCAAAACCAGGGGACCTATTTTATCGGATTCGAACGCAATCTAAAACAGTTTGTCAGGCTCAACGTATATAATGGGCCCACCTATTTTGGTACGCAGTACGATTCTGAATCGACTGCAATATTTGATCCGAAAAATGTAGGGATGGACCTGATTCATATGGAACAGCTCAACAGCAGCGACTGCTTTGCTTATTGCAAAAGTGGAGAGGGAAAAATCTACGAGCTCTCTTTCAATGTGAAATTTACTGGTCCTTTTACCTTTAGCCCATTAAGAAAACGCCTTTTTATTCGCCAGGAACTCATCACAGAGAAAACCAAATGGCAAGGTGCCAAAAACGGAATCATCTACCTTAGCTCAGGATCTAAAGTATATAGATATAACCCAATCAATGAAGATGTAAGGGAGTTGTTAACCGATTTTGGTGGAGGGGAAGTAACGATGATCAGACTTTCTGAAAATGAAGAAACCATTATGGTGGGTGTAGCAGGTAGCATTTACTACCTGGATATTTCAACCGGAAAACTGGGAACATTCATCAAAAAGATTGAAGGAATCCCAGGTGCTCCGATAGATGTGGCAGTACGATAAATAAAACTTATAAAACATATGAAACTAAAATTTTTAATTCTTGCCGCCCTTGCACCTGTTGCAGTGGCCGCACAAACGCCTAATTTTACCATCACAGGAAAAATAGGAAATTTAAACAAACCAGCGAAGATTTATCTTGATTATACTTCTGAGGGCAATGGTCGCACTGATTCTGTGGAATTGGTTGATGGCAAATTTAAATTTTCAGGGAATATTGCAGGCATTGCTTCTTCGCGGATGACGCTTTCGCGTGAAGGCATCAGAGACAAAGAAATTTACGGTACCAAGGGACTGGGGGATGTGATCTATGTCAACTTCGGAAAGGAAGATATCAGCATTACGTCTGCAGATTCACTCTACAATGCAAAATGGACAGGTTCAAAGGTTTATGATGAAATGAAAGCTTTTGATGACCGGGTGGGGCCTACTGTAATGACTGTGCACCATAATGCGAATGTTACCATCAATAGGGCAACGCCTGAACAGCAGCAAGACACAATGTATTTTAAAGTATTGGACAAACAGGTACAGGCTTTCAGAAAATCACGTGGAGAAAAGATGTTGGAGTTTGCCAAAGCTAACCCCAACTCTTATTTCGCGTTGCAGGCATTATCTGAATTGGTAAGTGGCTACAATCTGGAATCAGCGATCGCCATGCCGATCTTTAATAAGCTTGGTGAGGAACTTCGTCTGTCTTATGGGGGACAAGGTCTTTATAAACTATTAAATGCACATACGGTGACTGCTTTAGGTGCCGTTGCGCCAAATTTTACACAGAAAGATGTAAATGGCAAGCTCGTTTCCTTATCAGATTACAAAGGGAAATTGGTACTGGTAGAATTTTGGGCGAGCTGGTGTTCTCCATGTCGGGCAGAAAGCCCAAACCTGCTTAAGCAATATGCTGCTTTCAAAGGCAAAGGCTTTGAAATACTAGGCGTTTCTGTAGATGGGGACAAAGTGAAATGGTTGGATGCCATCAAGAAAGATGGCCTGACCTGGACACAGGTATCTGATCTTAAAGGTTGGGACAATGATGCCCGCAAAGTGTACGGCATTTCGGGTGTTCCGGCAAATTTCCTGATCAGCCCTGAGGGAAAGATTATCGGCAGTCACCTGGTGGGGGAGGCGCTGAACAAGAAACTAGCTGAATTGCTGAATTAAGCAACTGCAGCAATTGCCTTCTGCCCCGGGCAATACCTTTATGGTTTTGCCCGGGGCAGAAATGCACAATACGTGACGAAATCAACATGTATCTTTCAAAAATGGTAATGATCATTATAAAAAAAACATTTACTACAGGTGTATTCCTACTACTGCTG
>NZ_JBFTNT010000143.1:0-10036 GCF_056397585.1 Pedobacter sp. 05L430
TCCTTAAGGATATCGAGTGTTTTATTGATTTTTCTTAAGGCTTTGTTATGATAATGTGCATAGATATAGTCACCTTCTTCAACATACTCCGAAATCTGTTTTTCAAGTTCTACTTTCTCGATTTCATAAGCTTCAATTAATTCTTCAAGATCTGATTTCATACAAGGTCAGTTTTAAGATAAATATAGTTTTAAACAAGTTATAAAAGGAAGATTTATTCATCGTTATGACTATGTGGTGACCTGTGCGCGACTGACCTATCCTTATATTTGATATTTGGTTTTAACTCATCTAATCAATGAAGAAAATAGGATTTTTATCATTCGGACATTGGTCTGACCATCCCTCGTATCAAACTCGCAACGCTGGCGACACATTGCTTCAATCCATAGACCTTGCTGTTGCTGCGGAAGAAATAGGTTTGGACGGAGCCTATTTTAGGGTACACCATTTCGCACGGCAGCTGGCATCACCATTTCCGCTGCTTTCAGCTATTGGAGCGAAAACCAAGAAGATAGAAATTGGGACGGGCGTGATCGATATGCGCTATGAAAACCCGCTGTATATGGTAGAAGATGCCGGTGCTGCGGACCTGATTTCGGGTGGTCGCTTGCAACTTGGTATTAGTAGGGGTTCGCCCGAGCAGGTCATCGAAGGCTGGCGTTACTTCGGTTATCAACCTGAACAGGGAGAAACCGATGCAGATATGGGTCGTAAAAAAGCACTGGAGTTTTTGGATCGCTTAAAGGGTGACGGATTTGCCCAGCCAAATCCCAATCCTATGTTCCCGAACCCGCCGGGTCTGCTACGCCTGGAGCCACATTCCGACGGATTGCGGGACCGTATCTGGTGGGGAGCTGCCTCCAACGCAACCGCAGTTTGGGCTGCAGAGAATGGCATGTACCTGCAAAGCTCAACGCTGAAGTTTGATGAAAATGGTAAACCTTTCCACATCCAGCAGGCGGAACAGATCAGGCTGTATAAGGAAGCGTGGAACAAAGCCGGGCATCAGCGCGAGCCAAGGGTTTCAGTAAGCCGTTCGATCTTTGCGCTGGTAAACGATCAGGACAGGTATTATTTCGGACAGCAGGGAAAAGGATCAGATAGCTTTGGCTATATTGAAGCTGATAAACGGGCGATCTTTGGTAGGAGCTATGCAGCCGAACCTGATCAGCTCATCAAAGAGCTTGCTGCAGACGAAGCTATACAAGAAGCGGATACGCTGCTACTAACCATACCGAACACATTGGGCGTTGATTACAATATCCATGTGCTAGCTGCTATCCTGGAGCATGTTGCCCCAGCATTGGGTTGGCGATGAAACGTCATCTCGAATGAAGAGAGAGATCACTTGCTTAGGTATAGTTTGCTTCGCAACTACTTCATGGTCAAGAGATCTCTCTCTTCATTCGAAATGACGGGGATATTAAGCCGGAATTTTATCTTTTTTCTCTCGTATCCAGAAGCGATGCTGCGCAATCGCCTTAATAAAAGCTTCCGGTTTAAGATCTGTCAACAAGCCTGCTTTCGCATCGGCATCACCACTTTTCAATTTTGCTCCAACATAACTTTGGTTAATCAGTTCAATACCTTTGCCAGTTGCTGCAATGGCTTTGCAATGTTTATAGGCTTCATTTATAAAGTGAATAGCATCCGGTTCAGATAGTAGGGCTTTAATGCTTTTTTCTCCGCCTGGTACATATATTGCATCAAACACCACAGAAGTTCCCGTTAAGAAGCTCATGTCAATTTTGATTTCCTTACTAGCAGAGTCTTTAAGTGTACCATTTTTAGGTGCAACAACTTTAACAACTGCGCCTGCAGCAAGAAGTGCTTTTTTCATATTTCCAAAATCTGATGCATCAACACCATCAGCAGCCAGAAAAGCAATTTGTCTGGTCTTAATGCTGTCTTTTGAAGCATTTGCCATACTTAAGGCCGAAGATTTTTCAACTTCTGATTTTACTTTGATCGGTTTATAATCTGCCGGATTGGCATCAGCTCCAAGAATATGGTTAATCGGTTCTATCGGTTTCCCTGCTTTTAAACCTAAACTCTCTGCAACCGCATTTGCAAGAGGTATGCTTACCTGCGTTAAAAGATTCACCATACGCTGGCGGATTTCTACGCTTTCAACTTTGCCCAGTTCAAATTTAAATGCATCGGCAATGTGGTTTTGCTCTGGTTCCGACTGACTGTTATAGAACAAAGTTGCCTGGCTAAAGAAATCCATAAAGCTTTTACTCCTTGCTCTTACTTTATGTGCATCAATACGTTCTTCATAGGATGAAAATCCTCCCTCAGCTATTTTCGCCTGTGCAGGGCTACCATCGGCAATGGAATTTGGATGATAACTGCTCTTGCCTACGTTAATTTGCTGACGCATATGTCCATCTCGCTGATTGTTGTGTACCGTATTGACAGAACGGTTAATTGGGATTTCGTGGAAATTAGGACTTCCTAAACGGGATAATTGCGTATCCGTGTATGAGAATAAACGGCCCTGCAATAAAGGGTCATTAGTGAAATCTATGCCTGGAACCAGGTGACCGGGGTGGAAGGCAACCTGTTCAACCTCGGCAAAGAAATTATCAGGATTGCGATCTAATACCATTTTCCCAATCCTTTGTACAGGAACCAGCTCTTCAGGAATTAGTTTGGTTGGATCCAGCAAATCAAAACCAAACTTATGCTCATCTTCTTGCGGTATAATCTGAACGCCAAATTCCCATTCGGGAAAAGCGCCGCTTTCAATGGCATCGTGTAAATCCCGGCGGTGAAAATCAGGATCTTTACCAGATATTTTTAAAGCCTCATCCCAGGCAACTGAATGTACGCCCAGAAGGGGCTTCCAATGAAATTTTACAAAAAAAGATTTTCCTTTGGCATTAATAAAACGAAAAGTATGCACACCAAAGCCCTCTATCATCCGCAGACTCCTGGGGATTGCCCGGTCTGACATGGCCCACATAATCGTATGCATAGATTCAGGAGTTAGCGAAATAAAATCCCAAAAAGAATCGTGGGCGCTAGCCGCCTGAGGTATTTCATTATCAGGTTCAGGTTTAACCGAATGGATCAGATCAGGAAATTTTATTGCATCCTGGATAAAGAACACCGGGACATTGTTGCCAACCAAATCATAGTTACCTTCCTCTGTGTAAAACTTAACGGAGAATCCACGAATATCCCTTGCCAAATCAGTAGAGCCTCTAAATCCTGCAACGGTAGAAAACCGTACAAATACGGGCGTTTTAACCGATGGATCCTGTAGAAAGCCCGCCTTTGTGTATTCAGCCATAGATTTATAAACCTGGAAATAGCCATGCGCTCCGGAACCGCGAGCGTGTACTATCCTTTCTGGAATTCGCTCATGATCAAAATGTGTAATTTTCTCCCTCAGGATAAAATCTTCAAGTAATGATGGTCCGCGTGCTCCAGCTTTCAAAGAATTTGTGTCATCGTTGATTTTAAGACCTTGGTTGGTCGTCATGAACTCACCCTGATCAGAAGTGGTATCCAGTTTTTTCTTTTTCATACTCTTATTTGTTTATAGATAGATGTTGTTTTAAAAGCAGGAGTCCTTGTTCATTGCCTTGTTGTAAAGCAATTTCTAACGCATCCATGCCACGATTATCAGTAATCGTTATATCTGCACCATGTTTCAATAGTAATTGAGTTAGTTCATTGCGCCCAAACATAATGGCAAACATCAGGGCCGTTCCTCCATTCCCGTTCAGTGCATCGAGATTGATATGGGGATGACTGAGTAGAAGCTCGGCTATATCTGCATAGCCTTTAAAACATACACCCATTAATGCTGTATTACCACCTGTATCTTTGCCATTAACATCTGCTCCTGACTGTAATAGCAATTGGGCTGCAGCAAGTTGATGATTATAAGAAGCGATAATCAAGGGTGTATAACCCTTATCATCACGAACTTCAAGGTCGGTTTTTTGATCTATTATTTCTTGTAATAGTGGCAAATCGCCAGTTCTTGAAGCGTGAATTAAGGCTGATGTGATAGGATCCATGCTAGCATAACAACATCAATGGAGAATTGTTTAGTAGATAGGAGGCTGAGAACAGGATTGTGTTTAGATATAGTCGTAGACCAGTTCAAGTGAAGATTGTGGCAAAGCATTGCCCCTACAATAATACTACAGCCGTCTGTTAAGGTGTTGTTTTTTAGTTTGTTATCTTGGTTGGTAGCTGCCACGCTCTATTAAAGGGAGAAAATTATGCTATTTTTGAGAATGCCATGAAGCAATTTTGCCGATGCATTTAAAACCTCTTCTCTAAAAAATGATAAAACGCTTGAAATTTGTTTGCGCAAGTTTAATATTGCTTTTTGCATCTGCTTTTGCCATAAAGGCCCAACCCGTAATTCATGTTAATCAGGTCGCCTTTGATTTATCAGGGCCAAAGCAAGCCATTGTTGGTTTAGAGAGTGGCTTTTCAGAATTAAAAAAGTTCTCATTAATTAATGCTTCTGATCAAAAGATAAGTTTTAGTGCTACTCTTAAAGCTGCAGGATCTGTTGAGGAATGGTTTCCGAATCGTCAATTTTATACTGCGGATTTTTCCTCATTTAATAAACCCGGAAAATATAAGATCGATGTATTATTTAAAGGAAAGCATTATACATCGGCCAGTTTTGATATTGCCGCACAGGCACTTGCGGTTAATACCTTACCCAGCATTCTTAACTATTATAAAAAGCAACGCGCCAATACTCCTCAGGAAATAGAGGCCGATAAAAAGATGTTGCTTTATGGCAGTGAGAAGAGGGTAGATGTGCATGGAGGCTGGGGTGATGCGTCTGGAGATATCAGTAAATATTTTTCTCATTTGGCATACGCGAATTTTATGTTGCCACAGCAAATCCCTTTGGTTACCTGGTCGATGATTAATGCTACCGAGAAAATCCCGGCATTGCTGGATAGACTGAAACTCAAAGAGGACCTGAAAACAGAAGCCTTATGGGGTGCCGACTATTTGATGCGTTCTTTATCTGAGGAGGGGTACTTTTACATGACTGTATTTAGCTACTTTAAGCCAGATGCAAGTGCCCGAAGAATTGTAGGACTGGAGGCAAACAGTGTTACTACGGCAGATTATCAATGCGCATTTAGAGAAGGAGGGGGCATGGCAATTGCTTCGTTAGCCCGCATTTCTAGATGGAGCAAGAATGGTGATTATCAAGCTAAAGAATACCTGAAAGCTGCAGAAATTGCATATGCACATTTGACGGTAAATAATTTGAAATATGCTGATGATGGGAAAGAGAACATCATTGATGATTATTGCGCATTAATGGCCGCTACGGAATTGTGGGTAGCTACAGATAGTTCCTATTACAGAGACGAGGCGCGTAAAAGAGCTTCAAATTTAAGTTCCAGAATAACCGATAAGGGATATTTTATCGCAGATGATAAAGATAGACCATTTTGGCATGCTGCCGATGCGGGATTGCCGGTAGTTGCTTTGGTCCGTTATCTTGATATGGAAAAAGAAGAGGGGTACAGAACACAAACCCTCGCTGTAATTAAGAAAGCTATTGATGGCAATTTAAAGATTGCCAAATCTGTTAATAATCCGTTTGGATATGCACGTCAGTATTTTAAACTTAACGGCAAAGTGCGGGAAGGGTTTTTTATACCTCATGAAAATGAAACAGGCTGGTGGTGGCAGGGAGAAAATGCAAGACTGGGTTCTTTAGCCACTGCGTCATTGCTAGGTGGCCGACTCATTTACCCCGAAAAAAGTGGCTGGGGAGTAAGAAAGGATATTGAACTTTATGCTGAGCAGCAACTTTCATGGATTTTGGGCAGCAACCCTTATTCAATGTGTTTTATGTATGGCTTTGGCGAAAAAAATGTACCCTATATGGCTGCCTTGTTTGGGCACGGATCTCAAAAAGGAGGGATTTCTAATGGTATCACCGGAAAAGATGGAAATGCTGATGGCAGTGGTATAGATTTTAAAGCAGAAGCCGGCGGAAATGAATGGCGCTGGACAGAACAATGGATACCTCATGCAGCATGGTTTTTACAGGCATTAACCGCAATAGAAGCCGTAAAAGAGCCTGAAATTGAACAGCCGCTGTTTAGGGTTTTGGCGTTGGCCGAAAATGGAGGGCATCATATTGCTTTTACTAAAGCAGTACGCCCATGGCTAGATGAATTTTCAAAAAAGAATCATTTTGTAATTGATTATGTTGACAATACTGATAAAATTGATGATGCTTTTTTAAAAAAATATAAGCTGGTTATTCAACTGGATTACCCTCCTTATGCCTGGAAACCCAAAGCCGTTAAGGCCTTTGAAGATTACATCAATAATGGGAAAGGTGGATGGTTGGGATTTCATCATGCCACTTTACTCGGTGAGTTCGATGGGTATCCAATGTGGAACTGGTTTTCCGATTTCATGGGAACCATAAGGTTCCAGAACTATATCGCAGACTTTGCTTCGGCCAATGTGAGGATAGAGGAAAAAACACATCCTGTGATGAAAGGAGTAACCCCATTATTTAAAGTGGATAAAGAAGAATGGTATACTTATAATAAAAGCCCAAGGTCAAATGTACATGTATTGGCCAATGTAGATGAAGCCAGTTATCAGCCAGATTCCAAAATAAAAATGGGCGACCACCCCGTGGTATGGGTAAACACAAAAGTTAAGGCAAGGAATGTTTATATTTTTATGGGGCACTCGCCAGACTTGCTTCTAAACAATAATTGGAAGAGAATGGTAAATAATGCGATATTATGGACTGCAGGCCAAGGTAATTAGTGCAATAGTAGTGATGGAATAGATTATCTTTTCTATTTTTACGAAAGACTAAGTATTTATATGCCAATAACAAAGAGATTTGTACCACTACTTTTATTATTTATATGTTGTTGTCAATTTGCTTTTTCTCAAAATAAATTTACGATTAGCGGTATAGTTACCGATTCCGGAACCGGTGAAACATTAATAGGTGCCAGTGTTAAGCTTACCGGTTCAACAACCATTGGTGCTGGAACTAATGCATATGGATTTTATTCTTTGAGTGCAACAGAAGGGATTTATGAGCTTTCAATAAGTTTTATTGGTTATAAAACGGTTAAACAATCAATTACAATTTCACGGAACGTCAGGCAGAACTTTGTTCTTTCAGAAGATAATCAGTTAAACGAGGTGGTTATTTCCGCCGAAAAGAAAAATGATAATGTGAGCAGTCCGCAAATGGGCCTTCAGAGAATCAATATCAGAGAAATTAACAATGTGCCTGTTTTGCTTGGAGAACGTGATGTGCTTAAAACGTTGCAATTGCTGCCCGGAATTAAATCGGCAGGAGAGGGCAATAGTGGATTCTATGTTAGGGGTGGATCTACMGATCAGAATTTAATATTACTGGATGAAGCCCCGGTATATAATGCTTCGCACTTGCTTGGATTCTTTTCGACTTTCAATTCTGATGCGATTAAAGATGTAAGTGTTTATAAGGGAGGAATGCCTGCACAATATGGCGGCAGATTGGCTTCTGTACTGGATATTAAGATGAATGATGGAAATCGTAAGGATTATACGGCAGAGGGTGGTATAGGTTTGATCTCATCTAGGTTAAAGGTAGAAGGACCAATTGTTAAGGATAAAGGTTCATTTATGATTAGTGCCCGCAGAACCTACCTCGATGCTTTTTTAGCCTTGTCGCCAGATAGTTCGATAAACGGCAATACGCTTTATTTTTATGATGTAAATGCCAAAGCAAATTACCAGTTAAATGAGAAGAACACCTTGTACTTGTCGGGTTATTTTGGACGCGATAAACTTGGAATATCAGAGGCTTTTGGTTTTAATTGGGGTAATGCTACGTTTACCCTGCGCTGGAACCACCTGTATAGCGACAGATTGTTTTCAAATACTTCCCTGATTTATAGCAACTATAACTATGTAATTCAGAATTTTATGGAAGACAATGATTTTCAAGTGAACTCTTCTATTAAAGATTTTAATTTAAAACAAGACTTTGAATACAGTTTAAGTAGTAGTCACAGTTTAAAGTTTGGTGTAAATGCCATTCATCATACCATTGCACCGGGCAAACTTACTGCAAGCGAGTCGTCGAGTGTAAATGCAACCACCTACGAAAACCGCAAAGGACTGGAGCTTGCTGCCTACTTATCGGATGAATGGGCTGTTAACGAAAAGATGAACCTGGCTTACGGACTTAGGTTAAGCGGGTTCTCTTTATTAGGGGCAGGTAACTTTAAAACATATGATGCAGATGGAAATACCACCAGTACAACATCATATAAAGCGGGCGAGGTGGTAGAAAATTATTTTAATCTGGAACCAAGAATTTCTGCTAGCTATCAGTTAACACCCTCAAGCTCTTTAAAAACCGCATATACCAGGAATATTCAAAATATCCATCTGATGTCTAATTCAACATCAACATCTCCAACTGATCTTTATATCATGAACAGCAACAATGTTAAACCAGAAATTGCGGATCAGATTGCTGCAGGTTATTTCAGAAACTTTAGCGACAATAATTATGAGTTTTCAGCGGAGTTGTACTATAAATGGATGCAAAATCAGATAGAATATAGAAGTGGAACTGATCTTAGAGGGAATGGAAATGTTGAGGCTGACTTACTTTTTGGTGATGGCAGGGCTTATGGTATTGAACTTTTTTTAAAGAAAAGATTTGGCAAGTTTAATGGATGGATTGGTTATACCTGGTCCAGAACACAACGCCAATTTGATGCAATAAATGATGGGAAATGGTTTTATGCGAAACAAGACAGGACGCACGATTTATCACTTGTTGGGATTTATAAGGCCGGATCCAGGTGGACCTTTTCTTCGGTTTTTGTTTACAATACAGGCAATGCAGTTACTTATCCAAGTGGTAAATATCAAATAAATGGCCGTACAGCATTTTATTACACAGAAAAAAATGGCTACCGTACGCCCGCGTATCATCGTTTAGATCTTTCTGCTACACTTGAAGGAAAACCTGGGAGGAAGCTTCAGTCGAGCTGGTCATTTGGCATTTATAATGTATACAATCGCCATAATGCATTTTCAATTGATTTTAAGGATAATCCTGATGATGTTTCCACAACGCAGGTAGTACGTACAACTTTGTTTGGCATAATTCCGTCGGTAACGTGGAATTTCAAATTTTAATGAGATGAAAAAGAGAGATATACTTGGGGTTTTAGGTGTTTTAGCTGTTTTATTTGTGCTGGCTGGATGCGAAAAAGTGATCAATCTAAAGCTAGACAATGCAGCGCCACAACTGGTGATATACGGAGGGCTTAGCGATAAAGTTGAGAACCATTTGATAATGGTTTCTAAAACATATGATTTTACTGATCCCAACAGATTTAATTCGGTTTCGGGTGCAAAAGTGATCGTGAGAAATGAAGAAGGAACTACTATGGAATATGTTGAGGTATCTAAAGGTGTGTATCAAAGTCCTAAATTTAGAGGGCAGTCGGGTAAGAAGTACACATTAGATGTTACTTACGAAGGTAAAATTTATACAGCCAGCTCTACCATGCCAGTTAAAGTTCCACTTGATTCATTGACTTTTAAGGATTTTAGTTTTTTTGGGGAAAAGAATACTTATGTGGCAGCTAATTATAATGACCCAAAAGATATTCAAAATCAATACCGATATATTTTAACTGTAAAAGGTAAGATAGAGGAGGATGCAGTAAGTGAGGATCGATTTGATGATGGTAATAAAGCCGCAAATGTGATATTTTATGACCTGAATGATCTGGTTCGCGGAGATACCATTGAGGTTGAATTTCAATGCATTGATAGAAATGTTTACAAGTACTTTTATAGCTTAGGGCAAAATTCTGGTGCAGGTGGCCCGCCGGTAGCACCAGCTAATCCGCCTTCTAATTTTAATAACAAAGCCCTGGGAGTCTTTAATGCATACTCGACCAGTAAAAAAACCGTTGTAATTAAATAATATAAACTTTCAGTTTAATCTGGAATTGTATTATATTGCACTGAC
>NZ_JBFTNT010000144.1:0-10020 GCF_056397585.1 Pedobacter sp. 05L430
GGGTTTGTTAGTATAGGAACTATTCAATTCATAGTTTTCAGAATAAAACAAATAACCATCGGAGCTAGCGTTAAAGGCATAGTTTCCTCCAATTGGCATTACGGCAAGGAAATCTCCGGTTTCTTTAGAAGTATAATCGTTATATTCAGTTTTTCCATTTTTTAGGTTCACTACCTGAACCTTTGCTTCTACAAATGCACCTGTTTCTTTATCCTTTACAATGCCTTTTACATAAGTAATGGGGAGTGGTTTTTTATTTTCTGGCATTTTGAACTGGTAAATATCCATGTCGCCAAATCCTCTTTTTAAATTTGAAGAAAACAAACCTTCTGTGCCATCAGGAGTTACTATTAAGCCGGTTTCTTCATTAAATGTATTAATAGGATAACCTAGGTTTTCTGGTTTGCCCCAATGCCCGGCATCGTCTAATCTGCTTAAAAAAACGTCCTTATTTCCTAATCCGGGCCAGCCGTCAGACGAAAAATAAAGCGTTTTTCCGTCTGGATGTATAAATGGAGTATGCTCATCATATGGCGTGTTTATTTCGGGTCCAAGATTCTGAGGGACGCCCCAATACCCATCGCTTTTTAGTGTGCTTTTCCATATATCATAGCCACCTAAACCACCTGGTCGGTTGCTTACAAAATACAAAGTGGTGCCATCAGGACTAATTGCAGGTTGCGAATCCCAAAAAGGCGAGTTTAAAGGGGCACCGAGATTAAAAGGTTCGCCCCAGTTATTCCCTTCTTTATGACTAACATAAATGTCGCATCTGCCTAAGCCATCAGGTCTGTTGCATCCAGTAAAAAACAAATAAAGCCCGTCAGGCGAGATGGATTGAGCGCCCTCATTAAATTTTGAAGTGTTAATTTTATCACTCAGTGGAGTAGGGGTTGTCCATTCTTTATTAATTTTGGAAGAAATAAAGAAGTCTTCGTTTCCATCTATGTTTCTGCTAAAAATTAGTTTTTCTCCATCTGCAGTAATGGAAGGAAAGTAGTCTCTATAGCTTGAATTTATCTCTTTTCCAAGGTTAACCGGCTCGTATTTCTGTGGGGATTTTATTGCTAAAACGGCAAACTCACAATCTTTAAGGTATTTATTGGCTTTATTAATGAAATCTTTATCGTTGCCTTTGTAGTTTTTAATAAAGAGTTCAATGTGTTTTAAAGCATTCAAATAGTTGCCTGTATTTAACTCCGATTCAGCTAAACCATAATACAAACGGGGATCAGCTTTATCGGCTCCAAGATTTAAAGCATTCAGATATGCTGTTTTAGCTGCATCAAAGTTCTTTGTTCTGCGATTGATATCGCCAAGTTGTATAAAGGCAAACTGAAAAGACGGATCTTCTTTTACAGTTTCTAATAAAGCAGAAACTGCAAGGTCATAATTATCTTGCTTTAAATAATTCTGAGCTTTATCAAAATTGGTCTGCGCCTTCTTTATATTGGTAGTTTGGGCACCAGCATGTACAACAACAAAGAGTAAGAAGAACAGGAGTAACGTTTTCTTCATTGACGCTTATATTAACGATAATATTAAATATAGCGAAATAGATAGAAAACCTATGGAATATTTAAAAATTTATGTGTCTGTAAAGAAATTTCCCATTTCGGATTAGCCATTACATAATCAATAATCAATGGGGTAATCTCCTTTGATCTTGACCACTCAGGCTGTAGGTAAAGTTTACAGTTTTCGGAAACTGTTTCAGCATATTTCTCTGCCCATTCAAAATCACTTTTATTGAACACAATAACCTTTAATTCGTTTGCAAAAGGTGTAATATCGGGCCTTGGGGCTTTAAACTTCTTTGGCGACAAGCAAATCCAATCCCATTCTCCAGAAAGCGGGTAAGCACCAGAGGTTTCAATAAAGGTTAATATTTTTCGCTCACGAAGCTTTTGAGTAAGGTAATCGAGGTTATATATCAAAGGCTCACCACCGGTAATTACAACAGCTTTACCCGGAAAAGTATCGGCTTTAGCAACAATATCATCAGATAACGTAAGCGGATGTAGTTCAGCATCCCAGCTTTCCTTTACATCACACCAGTGACAACCAACATCACAACCGCCTAAACGAATAAAATAAGCTGCTTTACCTGTATTAAATCCTTCTCCCTGTATAGTGTAAAACTCTTCCATCAATGGAAGTAGCGTGCCGTCTGCTGGTATTTGATGTGCCATATATAAGGTTGCAAAGTTAAATAAATATCCGGGGGAAATTAGATTATATGTATATTGAGCGAATATAAATGACCTATCTGTGAAGAAGTTGTTTGAAATTTAATTAGAGTTCAATTTTGAAGTGGCATAAAATAGAGACAGAAATACCGGAGGAGGAATTTGTAAAGCAGATCAATGTTGATGGTAAAAAGCTCTGTCTGGTAAAGCATCAACAAAAACTTTTTGTAGTACAAAACACCTGCCCACATGCCGGCGGTATTTTAAGTGGCGGATGGTGTAAAAACGGGCATCTCATTTGTCCTATTCATCGTTGGGAGTACAACCTTGAAAACGGAAGAGGAGCAGAGGGACAGGGCGATTATATAGATATTTACCCGCTAGAAACAAGATCTGACGGGGTTTATGTAGGCTTTAAAGAAAGCTGGATTAAAAAACTTTTTGGAAAATAGGAGTAGGATCGTCATCTCGAACATAGTGAGAGATCTCTTGAATTGGCCTAACCAAGAGATCTCTCACTATGTTCGAGATGACGATTACAGAAGACTAGAGCATAGAAATTTACTTAGCGGTAAATTTCTTTTTTAGCTGATGCAAGTGTGTTCTTTAATAAACCAACAATGGTCATTAATCCAACACCACCCGGAACAGGCGTTATCCATGAAGCTTTCGGTGCAACATTTTCAAAATCTACATCTCCATAAAGTTTGTATCCCGATTTGGTAGTAGTAGAAGTTTCTCTGTTCATACCCACATCAATAACGATAGCACCAGGCTTAACAATGTCAGCGGTAATGAAGTTCTTTTTGCCAATAGCAGCAATAATGATATCACCCTGCAAACACATTTCTTTTAAGTTAGCAGTTCTGCTATGGGTAAGGCTCACTGTACAGTTACCAGGATTTGCATTGCGGGCCATAAGAATACTCATTGGGCTACCAACAATGTTACTTCTACCAACAACTACGCAATGTTTACCAACCGTATCTATTTGATAAGATTGCAACATCAGCATAATACCGTAAGGAGTAGCAGGAATAAAGCAAGGTAAATTACGCATCATGCGTCCTAAATTGATTGGATGAAAACCATCTACATCCTTACGATGATCGATAGCCTCAGTTACCTTTTCAGGATCAATATGTTTAGGAAGTGGAAGTTGAACAATTAAACCGTCAACACCGGCGTCCTCGTTAATTTCTTTAACTTTTTGCAACAGTTCTTCCTCGGTAACGGTAGCATCATATCTGATCAGTGAAGACTGGAAGCCAACTTTTTCGCAGTTTTTCATTTTGCTGGCAACATAAGTCTCACTTCCGCCATCATTACCAACAAGTATGGCTACCAGGTGAGGCTTTCTGCCACTCTCTGCTAAAAAATCTGCAGCTTCAACTGCTATTTCCTGTTTTATTTTCTCTGATACAAATTTTCCGTCAAGTAATTTCATCCTGGTGTTTAGTTTCTAGTATTTAGTAGGTAGTATTTAGTACTTAGACTAGTTGTTTATTCAAGCTGAATCCAGTCTAAGTACTAAATACTACCTACTAAATACTAATTTAAAAGTTAATCTAATTTYAATACCGCCATAAATGCAGTTTGTGGAATTTCCACATTTCCTACCTGACGCATACGTTTCTTACCTTGTTTCTGTTTTTCMAATAACTTACGTTTACGGGAAATATCACCGCCATAACATTTAGCGGTAACGTCTTTACGTAAAGCGCTAAGCGTTTCACGGGCAATCACTTTTGCACCAATAGACGCCTGTATCTTAATCTCGAATTGTTGACGAGGGATTAATTCTCTCAGTTTCTCACAAATTTTCTTTCCAAAATCGTAAGCATTGCTACGGTGAATCAACGAAGACAAAGCATCAACAGGCTCATCATTTAGCAGCATGTCTAGTCTTACCAGGTCCGACTTGCGGTAACCAACTTGATGGTAGTCAAACGAAGCATAACCTTTAGAAATTGTTTTCAGTTTATCATAAAAGTCAAAAACGATCTCTCCCATAGGCATTTCAAAAACAAGCTCCACACGATCTGATGTCAGGTAAGATTGATTTACAATAATCCCTCTTTTCTGAATACAAAGTGACATTACCGGACCCACAAATTCGGCCTTGGTAATAATATTTGCTTTGATATAAGGTTCTTCTACAGAATCCAATTTACTTGGATCTGGTAAATCAGAAGGATTGTTTACGGTAACTTCTTCGCCTTTAGTAGTGTGCGCGATATATGATACGTTGGGTACGGTTGTTATAACCGTCATGTCAAATTCACGCTCTAAACGTTCCTGGATAATTTCCATGTGCAGCATTCCTAAGAAACCGCAACGGAAACCGAAGCCTAAAGCCGCAGAACTTTCAGGTTCAAACACAATAGAAGCATCGTTAAGCTGCAACTTGTGCATTGCCTCACGCAATTCTTCAAACTCATCGGTATCAACCGGATAAATTCCGGCGAAAACCATTGGCTTAACCTCTTCAAAACCTTGAATTGATTCTAACGATGGTCTGTCAACAGTGGTTATCGTATCACCAACTTTTACTTCACGGGCTTCTTTGATCCCCGAAATAATATAACCTACATCACCGGTCTTAACAACACTGCGTGGCGACATATCCAGTTTCAGGATACCAACTTCGTCTGCTAAGTATTGTTTGCCTGTGTTTATGAATTTTACCTTATCACCTTTTTTAATCTGGCCGTTTACTACTTTATAGTAAGCGATAATTCCCCTGAAAGGATTAAATACAGAGTCGAAAATCAATGCCTGTAAAGGCGCGTCAGGATCACCAACCGGAGCAGGAACACGGTCTACAATGGCCTGAATAATATCAGGAATTCCCAAGCCCGTTTTGCCTGATGCAGGGATAATCTCTTCACGTTTACAGCCAATCAGGTCAATAATCTGATCTTTTACTTCCTCAGGCATTGCCCCAGGTAAATCCATTTTATTTAAGATCGGGATAATTTCAAGATCGTGCTCTAAAGCCAAATATAAGTTCGAAATGGTTTGTGCCTGAATCCCCTGAGATGCATCAACAATAAGTAAGGCGCCTTCGCAAGCTGCGATAGAACGTGAAACTTCGTAAGAAAAATCTACGTGTCCGGGAGTATCAATCAGGTTAAAATTGTATTCAATTTCACCAACCTTATAATTCATTTGTATGGCATGACTTTTAATAGTTATGCCTCGCTCACGTTCAAGGTCCATGTTATCCAATAACTGGGCCTGCGATTCGCGTTGAGTAATCGTCTCAGTGTATTCTAATAAACGGTCAGCCAAGGTGCTTTTCCCGTGGTCAATATGTGCAATTATGCAAAAATTACGTATATGCTTCATCAGTGGCGCAAAGATAAGATTTTGAGCGGATTATTATGCAGGTTTGTTGGCAAGCCCGATTAAATTTTTTACAGTCTCACTATCAGTAAGATCGTAACTAAATTCATCAGCTATGCTTCCCATACTCAATCTTGGGTTTCTGAACTGCATTTTGCTCTTTACGGCATGCCTTGCAGAGGCATGAAACTCTTTGGCGCCTGTTAATTTAATGATATCAGTAATATTACTTATAGAAACACCGGCACCCGGCATAATGATGATCCTTCCCTGAGCCTGTTTAATTAGCTTTGCAATTACACCTGCTCCTTTAAGCGCAGAAGATTCTCCTCCCGAAGTAAGAATTCGCTCACAGCCAAGTTCAATAATATCCTCTAAAGCCTTTTCCAGGTCATTAGTCATGTCAAAGGCTCTGTGAAACGTTACGGGCATAGGTTTAGCTGCAGCAATAAGCGCTGCGCATCTTTCTTTGTCTACACTGCCATCAGCTTTTAAGATACCTATAACTACTCCATCACAATTTAACGATTTGCAGATTTTTATATCCTCTTTCATTAGATCAAACTCCAAATCAGAGTATAGAAAATCACCTCCGCGTGGCCGTATAATAGGATATACCTTTATAGAAAGCATTTTTTTCGCCAAAGCGATCGTTGCATAACTTGGTGTTGTGCCGCCTTCAGGTAAATTATCGCATAGCTCAACTCTTATTGCACCACCTTCCTGAGCTGCAAGAGCAGATCTTACAGAATTGGCGCAAACCTCCATATTTACCATGATACTTAATATTAATAATAACTTTTTCCGGGAATTAAAAGGTCATCTTTCTGTTCAGTGCAAACGGCGTAACTAAAGCCTTTCTGAATAGCATAAGCGCCATATTCTCCTTTTTTATTGATGGCAAGAAAGCCCACCTGTATCACCTTTGCAATTTCAGGTTTCTTTTTAATGATTCTCATTACAGCCTCTTTGCAGGCGTCTTCGGGCGAATAGCCCTGGCGCATTAGTTCTACTACCAGAAAGCTTCCAACGTTACGGATCACTTCTTCGCCAACACCGGTAGAGGTAGCACCACCAACTTCATTATCCACATATAAGCCAGCGCCAATTATTGGGCTGTCGCCTACACGGCCATGTAGTTTATAAGCCATTCCGCTGGTTGTACATGCACCGGAAATATTTCCTTTTGCATCAATGGCCAGCATGCCAATAGTGTCGTGATTGTATTGATTGCCTGGCAATTTAGTAGGAGCAGCTTTTTGATAGAGCTTGTTCTCAATATTCATTACCGGGGCATATTTTGCGGTTTTAAGCCATTCTTTCCAGGCCTTTTCACTTTCTTTGGTAAGTAAATTTTCCTTTTTAAAACCGTTTTCTAAAGCAAACTGAAGTGCACCATCGCCAACAAGCATTACATGTGGTGTTTTTTCCATTACCAATCTGGCAACAGAAATTGGGTGCATAATATGTTCCAGGCCTGCTACAGAACCACAATTACCCTGTTCGTCCATAATACAGGCATCAAGTGTAACGTGCCCGTCTCTGTCTGGCAAGCCACCATAGCCTACAGATTGGTTCTTTGGGTCAGCTTCTGGCACGTGAACACCTTGTTCAACTGCATCTAGCGCTCTGCCGCCCGAAGACAGTACTTTCCATGCTGCCTGATTAGCAGCAATTCCAAAATCCCAGGTAGAGATTACGATAGGTTTAACATCAATTGAGGTTGATTTAGCCGGAATTATTTCGGCTATACTACTTTTATTAACAGCAAGAAGCGAAGCCGATATTGCAGTTGTTTTTRTGAATTTTCTACGATTAAACATTTTAGGTTTAAAGTAACTAAATAATTTTAAAATTATCAGCATCTCTTAGAAAAGGAAAACTATGGCGGGTTTTAACCAAGTCATCGTAACCTATGCTAAAGGTGTATAGATCTTCATCTTCAGGTTTGTAATAAACAGTTTTTCCCATTGGGTCAATACATTGAGAATGACCACTGTGATAAACTTCTTTTCCATCATGACCAACCCTGTTTGCAGCAATCACATAACTTTGATTTTCGATGGCACGGGCAGGTATAAGTGCATTCCAATGGCTCGATCTTTTATCAGGCCAGCTTGCAATTAATAATAGTATATCATATTCTGCGTTCTGATTGCGCAGCCATACAGGGAAACGAAGGTCGTAGCAGATGGCTAAACGTATTTTCCAGCCTTTTAAGTCTACAATCACTTTGTCGTGGCCAGGCGTGTAAGTTTTATCTTCATCACCTAAACCGAAGAGGTGACGTTTATCATAATGGCTGAAACTACCATCCGGCAACATCCATATTAAGCGGTTAAAATATTTATCGTTTTCTTTTATAATTAAACTTCCGGTAACAACGCAATCGTATTTATCGGCTGTCTGGGCCATCCACTGCATTGTTTTTCCGTTCATTTCTTCGGCAAGTGAAGCAGCATTCATGCTAAAACCTGTGTTGAACATCTCTGGRAGTATGATCAGATCTGTTTTCTCTTTTATCCCCATTGATAATCTAAGGGCAAGGTTCTGTAAGTTTTTATCTATGTTTTCCCAAAACAGATAGGCCTGATAAATTGTAATTTTGAGATTGCTAATATTCAGGTTATTTGGTTGATCCATTATTCTAATTTAAAGGGATGTAAATTATAACTTCATTAGTCCTTCAACGGCTTTTTCTAATGTTTCGTGCTTTTTAGCAAAACAAAAGCGTAATACTTTATGATCTGTTTTTCTAATGTAGAAGGCCGAAACAGGTATGCTCGCTACTCCATTTTCCCTGACAAGCTTTTGGGCCATATCCGTATCTTTCTCGTCATTCAAGTGAGCATAGCTAACACATTGAAAATAAGAACCATGACAAGGTAATAATTTAAATTTAGTTTCGCCAAGTAATGAACGGAAGAAATCCCGCTTTTCCTGGAAAAATTCGGGTAATCCGTTATATGTTTCAGGGTCTTTAAGGTAATTAGCTACACCTACCTGCATTGGCGTGTTTACACTAAAAACGTTGAACTGGTGTACTTTACGAAATTCCTTCATTAAGTTGGCAGGAGCAAGGCAGTAGCCGAGTTTCCATCCTGTTGTGTGTAGTAATTTGCCAAATGATGCTGCAATAAAACTTCTGTCTCTTAATTCGGGATATAAAGCCAGGCTATGATGTTTTATACCATCAAATATGATATGCTCATACACCTCATCACTAAGAATAAGTATATCTGTATTCTTAGTGAGTTTAATAAGCGCTTTGATGTCCTTTTCCGTTAAAATACTGCCAGTAGGGTTATGGGGACTATTTAAAATGATCATTTTGGTATTCACAGTAAATAGTTTCTTTACCATTTCCCAGTCGATCTCATAATCCGGTGGCACCATTTCGTAAGGCTTTACCAGTCCGCCCAATAATTTAATTGCAGGGGCATAGGAGTCGTAAGCCGGCTCAAAAATAATTACTTCGTCACCAGCAGTAATGCACGAAGATAGTGCCGTAAAAATAGCCTGTGTTCCACCTGCGGTAACCGTAACTTCAGTATCCGGGTTATAATCAGCATCATAAAGCGTATTTGCCTTTTCTGCAATAAGTTCCCTAAGCGATTGTAATCCGGGCATAGGAGCATACTGATTAAAGCCCTTCTTCATTGCATCAGCTACAAAATCTACCAGTTTAGGATCACAGTCATAATCTGGAAATCCTTGTGATAGGTTTATCGCATTATGTTCTTCAGCAAGTTTAGACATCACCGTAAAAATAGTGGTGCCAACTGTGGGTAATTTGGAGTGTATTGATATCATGTTTAAGCGAAAATAGAAATAATATTTATCCTGTTATATCAGAATTATTTAATAATTTCAACCTGCTATGACTTTTAAAACAAAAGAGAGCAGGTTACTGCTTATTTTAGGGAGCTTCTTTGTCGCGAACGCCATACTCTCGGAGTTTATTGGTGTAAAGATATTTACAGTTGAAGGTACGCTTGGTATCGAAAAGTTCAATATTAATTTACTGGGAGTACCCAATCTTTCCTATAATATGTCGGCCGGTGTGTTAACCTGGCCCATTATATTTATCATGACTGATATTATAAATGAGTATTTTGGAGTGCGACAAGTTCGTTATTTATCTATTCTAACGGCCATTTTAATAGCATATGCCTTTATTGTTGTAGGTGGAGCTATGCAGTTAAAGCCTTCCGATTTTTGGGTTACACAAACCATTAATGGCGAATCACTAAATATGAACAATGCGTTTGCCGGTATATTTGGGCAGGGTATGTGGATCATTGTGGGCTCTATTGTTGCTTTCCTTGTAGGCCAGATTGCTGATGTGCTTATTTTTCATAAAATTAAGAAAGTTACCGGCGACAAGGCCTTATGGTTACGTGCCACCGGTTCAACATTAGTTTCGCAATGCATTGATAGTTTTGTGGTTATCTTTATTGCTTTTTATCTTAACCCCCAATAC
>NZ_JBFTNT010000145.1:0-9986 GCF_056397585.1 Pedobacter sp. 05L430
TATATTCACTTTCTGTGTTATCCAATTAAAATTAATTACTATAAAGGCCATAAATACGAAATAAAGCTGCATTTAGAGCTGGGTTCGAAACCTCCACTCTTTGCCAAAGTGGTATCATAACCAAGAAAAAGCCTGCAAAATCATACGATCTTTGCAGGCTTTTTTTGTTTCTCTTCGAATGAGGGAACTATACGCCCCATACAAAATCTTATATAATTAACACCCCAGACAATTAGCGGGGAAACAACTGGACAAGATCATAGAACTCCAGAAAGAATTTTTTTTCTGTACCACTCGGTATCTTGTTCAGATATAGACTCTGCACCTTACCCGGAGAAACCCCGTCGTAAGGAATTTCCATATTAATTGTACTTTGGTCCCTATTCTTATTGACATAATAGTCTTTGGTCTTTGCATCCCTGACCACTACAATCGGGTAAAGTTCAGTGCCACTTTGTTGCGGGGTGGCTATTGGTACTTGAACTTTCAGGTAGGGCGTCCATGCTCCTGCCTTAACATTTTCTGCAATGGGAATGGTCGTGGTATTTACCACGATAATAGGATCTGGCTTGGTACCGTCAAAATAGTACTCAAGTACCTCAATATTAATATCTACCGGGGGAAAACCGCCAGCGGGATCCACATAAAAATTCGCTGTATATTCATCTCCCTGCGGATCCGGGTAAGTATATCCCTTGTTGAATTTCAAGCCGTCGAAATAAAAACGAGGAACAACATTTTGCTTGTCATTGATGTTAAATGTTTGACGATAAATGGTCTCTCCGTTACTTTTTCTTCTCAATTCCATGTTAATCTCGTCCTTTTCAAAGGCAAGCTGGTTCTGAAAAGAGACAGTCCTAACCTGTCCGTAATAATCCCGCATTTTAACACCGTCAAAATATTGTTCAACAGTATCGCCTACAACAAAACCGCTTATGCTAAATTCTTTGTTGATGGCTTTTATCTTGGGCATCATATGGATACCATCTTTTTCACAGGCACTGAACAGCAATATAGGCAAAATAGCTGCCAGGTAAATTATTCTAAATGTTTTGATCATGATCATTTAAATTAAAAATTATAAGAAATAGAGAGACTGAAAGTACGGCCAGTATAACGGGTAGAAGTTTGTCTGTCACCGACCAGCCTGTTTGTAGCCGGATCCATATATCCCTCTTCAAATTTCTCCGAGAAACCAAATTTATATTTGTATTTGTCGCTCCATTCCAGGTCTAACTTGCCCTCATTTCCGGGTTTTAATTCATAGGTCGTTGGATCATTAATAAAATAACGAAAAGGTGCGTCAAGCAGGTTGCTCATGTTTAATTTGGTTTCTAGTTTTCCTTGAAGAAATCTATAGCTGATCTGTGCATCCATTTGTGTTCGCGGCCTTTCATATTCAACATAAGAGGGCTCTATCCCCGTGATAAAAGTCTTATAACCGGAATGGTTCAAGCTAATGTTTAAACCTAGTTTTTTACCAGCGTATTGTACTCCTGCATTATACAATACTGGAACTTGCCCATATAAGGCACGGGGATATTTCATGTATTTATAATACATCGTATCGATTCCAGCAGCCGTTTTTTCATATTGCACCTCCCGTGCCCTTACTTTTGATTTTTGAAGCGTAAGGTTGCCGCTAACGTATACGTTCTTTAGAAAAGCAAGTCCATCGTACACAAAACCTAAACTTTTACGAAGTTCAAATTCCCATCCGCTTACCTTTGCCCAGTCAGAGTTTGAAATGGTAATGTAACCCCTGCCATTGTTTTCATTGTCTATCCTATAATATTCTGCAGGCTTATCAAAATATTTATAAAAATAGGCTGCCGACAAGAGTTCTCCTGCGCCGGGAAACAGTTCGATCTTGGCATCGTAATTATCGATAAGCGTACTGCTAACCCCATTGCTCCTCACAACCGATCCATAATTGGGGTTATAACGAGAGAACCTTGAATTTTCCATCAATCCTGGACGAACAGCTGACTTTGCATAGGAGGCACGTAGGTTCAGATCTTTTAAAGGGGAATAAGTAATGTTCGCCGAAGGCAGAAAATACCAGTCTTTCTTTTCTTCAAAGAAGATCTTACTATTTTTGTCCCTGAGCAAACTGGCAGAGTTTGTTATGGTATCCAACTTAAAATATTCAGCCCTGCCTCCCCAAACCACCCTAAGGCCTGGTAACAATTTGTGATCTAACATTACAAAGCCGCCCTTATTTATGCTTTTAGCTTCAAATTTATTTGAAGTGTAATCTTGCTTGAAATAGAACAAACTGTTTCCCGCGTTTTCCATGCTCATGTAATTGCCCCAGTCCTGAATGGGAATCAGTTCTACTGGAACAGTTGAATTTGTCCCTTTTACGATAGGAAGCACCTCCCAATCGTAAAACGCATGCTTTTTTAAATAATTCACTCCAGTTTTAAAGACATGTCTGGTTTTGCCAAGCCTAAAATCGTATGCAGCACTAATCACACCATCAAAATTATTTTCTTTGTAGATATATTCATCACGGTGCAGTGGGCCTGAACCAGGATCGCTTACGGTGCCTGGCTGATAAATGTAAAGCACCCTATTTCCAATTTCCCTGGGGCTCTGCGAGGCGGATATCGCATCCTGCTCAAGCGATTTTAAAGATGTCCTCGCTAAACTCCAGTCAATTGTGAGYGATTTAAAGTGATGCGTGCCACTTACTTTGTTTTGCAACAAATCTGTAAATTTAGGTCGGTCATCTTCTAAAATACCCCCATATTTCGTGTCCGTATCATTTTTCGGAGTTTCAAAACTCCAGCCGGTATAGCGGCTAAACCTATTGTCAAATATCCTTGTATATAAATTGTAGGTATTGATCTGGTGATTTTCTGTTTTCAAGCCCCCGTTTAGCAGTAATCCCAAGGTTGTATTAAAACCATATATATTCCCGGTATTTACATCAGTAGGGTCATCTTGGCGAGCAGGTTCATGGGCCCAGTCTCCGCGGCGCATGGTAGAAACATAATCATTGGTTTGCGTGTTCCGGTAACTTACCGAACCCACAAAACCGAGTTTGCGTACTTTAGCTTCACTAAGCGAATATGCCCTGCCCAAACTCAGCTGGTAATTTTGGGAGGGCATAGACTGAAAACTGCGTGTACCTAAACGCCCTGTCCCTCCTATACGCTTGTTCTGCTCACCAACCTGTGGAGCTTTGATTTCGTTCTGACTCTCATCCTTTGTTGGATCAAATTTACCCACAAGATTCAGCAGGTCAGCCGGAAAATGATCTCTGTTTCCATCATCAAAACCCAGGTAATCATATTTGCCACGACCATATCCCAGAAAATCTTTTCCAATGGTGCGGGTGTTAAAAGAGGTTCCGGCACTTATGGAAAGAAAATTGCTTTCCGGTACAGATTTAGTAGTGATCTGAACCAACCCCCCGGCAAATCCATAAGGCATATCTGCAGTGATCGACTTGGACACCACAATGTTTTCGACCAGGTTGGTGGGGATCAGGTTGAACTCAAAATCGCGTTCCTGAACATCTGTACTTGGTAAAGTGCTCCCGTTGAGCAGAGATACATTGTAACGCTCTGCAATACCACGGATTACTACTTTTTTATTTTCATTGGTGGATACCCCGGTAATGCGTTTCAGCGTTTCACCTACATGTTTATCCGGTGTTGCAGCAATTTGCTCTGCAGAAATCCCATCTGAAAGATTGGACAGATTTTTCTGCTGCGCATATAGCCCCGCTACCGATGCTTTTTTATAGGTTGAAGTTATCATTACCTCTGTTAAGCCTTTCGAATCAGGTTTCATGGATATATCCAGTGCTGTGTTGCTTCCTGCTTTAACCACTACATCTGTAATACGCTGCTTTTGATAGGAAATGTAGCTGATTTCCAGGGTATACGTTCCCGGCTTAAGACTAATGCTATACTTCCCATCTACTGAAGTTTGTACCGTCTGATCGGTTTCTACAATTTTAATCGTTGTGCTGGGCATCGCTTCACCCCTGTCGTCAGTGATTTTACCAGTAATACGCCCAGGCTGTTGCGGAACAGGTTTAGCATCAATAACAATGTAATTTTTAAAAAGTCGATACGTAAGATTGGTTTTCTCCAGGATGCTTCGTAAAACAGCTCCTGCCGTAATATCWTTACGGTTTAACGTGATCTTTTTACTTTCTTTCCGGAGCATATCATCAGCATAGGAAATCCTTATGCCACTTTTTTTAGAAAGCGCAATGAGGCCTTCTTCTATAGAAGCATTGTTAAGTTTAATCTCGATCTTTAGCTTGTCGAGATTTTGACCCCATACATCACTGGCAAGCAGGACTCCGACAAAGGTGAGCTGGAAGACGGCAATAATCAGGGATAATTTCATTATAAATCGAATTGTTGGACGTAGTTTTACTACATTATGCATATTTTTGAATGTTAATGTTGTTTGATAAAAGCACTTTAATTTAATCCAGGCCTGGCCTGGAACATTTCACCTGCGGTACAGCGTCTTGGTAAACATGTTATTGCGTGTGATCACATTTTCCGTTTCCGGTTTACCGGGAACGGATTTTTTGTTTAGTAAAGATTAACCCTTCATTTTTCTCCTTTCCATTTTATTCTTTGCCGGATATAATAATTTCCTGTCTTCCGTTAAAACGGTATTTCAGGTCAGCTGTATTGCAGATGATATCCAGCGCATCCGAAAGTGAGGCTTTCCCGTCAACACTCAAGGAGAGGCGCTTACGAACCGACGCAGACCCTGCAAATCTGATTTCAATATTGTACCAGTTTTCCAGTTCATCCGCAATTTGTGCCAGAGAACGATTTTTAAAGGTAATTTCCCCTGATGACCATCCTTGGATTGCCGAGACGTCAACAGGTATTATTGATGCCTTTCCTAGCTGATGATCCCATGATATTCCTTCTCCTGGGACAAGCACCGCAAGTTCTGCCACTTTTGTATTTTCCTTCCTGGATACCCTTACTTTACCGGTTGCCACTTCAACAAACAACGGATCATCTTTAAAGGCCGTGATTTTAAAAGAGGTGCCCAGCACAGTGGTCTGTATCTCGCCAGTATGGATCACGAAGGGCCGCTTGGGATTTTTTGATATTTCAAAAAAAGCTTCCCCTGTAAGTGTTAAGTTTCGTTCGTTCGCGGCAAATTGCTGAGGATACCTGATACTACTTCCCGCGCCCAGGTAAACCACAGAGCTGTCCGGTAGCGTCACCTTGGAGCGGATACCCCTCGGATTGGTTTTCTCTATCATCACCTTAGCTGTTGTAAAGGCCGGTTTGGTCTTTACCAAATGTTCGCCCAGCAAATATCCTCCAATACCCAGAACAAGGAGGCAAGCGGCAGCATAACCTATCCATTTTGTGTACCACAATTTCATCGGCATTTTTTTGAAATACTTATCTCGAAACTCCTGGTTCCACTCTTCCAAMGTCGTCTCATCAGCTTGCGGCGCAGGCTCAACTGTAGAAAAGTCGGCTTCCAGTATTGCTTCCAGTGCATGCTGCCATCCGGGATCCTGAAGAAAATGCTTTACATGAAGTAGTTCATCAGCAGTACACTTGCCATTGATATATCKGACTAAAAGTTCTCTGTCTATTTCTGTTTTCATGCCTTCGGTATTAGAGCAAGTGCGCTATCTATACATACCGTAAGAAACAGAACTTATACCCAATGCAAAATGCGGGTATTCGTCAAAAACAACATAAACAACTGATAATGAGAAGGAAATATTTAACAAAAAATAAAGATTGCGATGGCAGGCAAAAACAAAAGAGTGATATCCCCCTTTTTCCGCACTAAACTTCTAACCGTATGCACTGCATCTGTAAGGTGTCGGTTTACCGTTTTAGGAGAAATGTCAAGTTCATCCGCTATTTCCTTGTAACTCATTCCCTGTTGCTGGCGCATTTCCAGTACCAGCCTTCTTTGGGGACTGAGACAGTTCAGGCTTTCCTGATACAATGAACTAAGTTGGCTGTAATTGATTCGATCATCGGCTCTTTCTCTGGACTCCGGCTCGGCAAGCATCTGATCAACTGGTAAGAAGAGAATACTTTTCCTACGGAATTGATCCACCATAGCTCCTTTAAGCAGGTGAAAAAGAAATGGCTCCAAACTCTGGCTTATGAGTTCTTCTTTCTTTTGCCATGCTTTGAACATGACGTCCATTGTTATTTCCTTTGCCAGCTCACTATCGTGAATATACCGGGAAGCAAATCTGAGTAATTTATGGAAATGAAGTTTAAATAATTTGTCGAATGCGCCTTCATCCCCGTTTTTCCAAAGATTGATTAGTTCATGTTCGTTCAGACTTGGGGACATTTGACCAATATTTATTTGCTCTCAAAAGTACATTAGAGAGATACAATAGCGCATTAAATGTATGTTAACTATTTGTTATATCTAATCTTACCAGCATGTACCTCGACTACTTGGAGAAGAATTACAAATGAGTTTTAATTTTGAAGAGTGATTTGGTTTTTGCTAACAAATGGCATAAAATTGGCTCTAGGCTCAGCATCATTTGTAAGCCATTTAATATAGACTGAATGTCACACCGCGCCTATTTATACAATATCAATACCCCATCAGTTGCCGAAAATACCGATAAGATGATGATGGAATGGGGTTACGAAATGCCACTTATGCTTCATCCATTATTAGTAGAGGGAGGTTTCATTTCAGGTAATAATTATAACAATCATGTGGAATCTAATGATTCCGGATTATATTTTGATTCCGAACCTGGAATTGAAAATCTGAAGCGGTTTTATAAATTTCTAGAAGACCAACCTGGTCTGATCACAGATATAGAAAAGTTTAATGAAGCCCGCGACAAGCTGTTCAATTACCTGGATAAGCTTACAGGGCGCTATTTTCACCTGGACATCTGGGACGTATTGAATATGGAGGATACGCCTCATGCGGAACAGGCCCAGCTTTGGCTGGCTAACATTGCCCATAACAATCAGATAATTACCAGAGCGATGGACGCTGGGGATATCAGCCTGCTGAATTATAAAGATCTTAATGATGTCAGTCCTGGTTTTAACGCTTTCCCTGAACTGTTAAATTATGAAGGCTACGATTACGGCTGGTCCTGTATCTGGGTGGCTGATGAAGAGAACCTTCCCTATGAAATATTTGAAGAAAATAACCTTTGGGGACTAAAGGATAGCGATGGCCGGGTTTTACTAAACGCTCAATTTGATGAATTTTACAGCTTTGGATCGCAGGGCTTGGCAGTAGTGTCAAAAAATGGCAAATACGGATATGTAAATACCGCCGGAAGAATTGCAATTCCGCTAATCTGGGAAGATGCCTTTGATTTCGAATATTCAGGTGTTGCAGTAGCTACACTCCAAAAAAAATCAGGATTGATTAACACAAAAGGCAATCAGATCACTCAGTTTGTTTATGATGAAATAGAAACGATTGGAAATGGGAATTGTTTTAGTGCAAAAAAAGAAACTTTCTGGGGTGTCATTGATGCTTCAGGACGTATTGTAATTGATTTTGAACACACAGAGGTAATTGATTCCGGATATGGTTTTTATTACACCAAGATTAGTGGACAGAAAAACCAAAAGATTTACAATGAGTTTTTTAAATACCTTGGCGAATTTCCAATCGATTCTATAGAAAACCTGGATAAGGGACTGTTATTAATTAAGCCTCATAAAGGTCTTAATTCTAGTTTATTGTACAAAAAAGACGGAAGCCTGCTGGATAGCGGATTTGAAAAAATAAACAGACAAACAAATTTCAACGACTTGCTGGTAATCCGAAAAGATAAGAAACACGGCCTCATCAGCAGGAAAAACGAAAGCTATGTGCTGCCCTGCCTGTATGATGCAATTTTGGATATCCGTGCCAGAGTTAATGATGGGATAAGTGACATCGCACTAATCCATCAGGCAGAGAAAAAAGGCATTTATGACGGCAATCCGAAGCAACCATCCTGGTTAATCCCACTTGATGACTATCAACAAATTCTTTGGCTTCATGAAACCGTTTTCACGTTGCAAAAAAAACAGATGTGGAGCATCGCTAATACGGCAACCAGTGAGTTTAGCGATTTTGAATTTGACCTGGTTGTTCAGAAACCTAATGAAGATGGTTTTGCTTATGCATTTAAAGCAGACAACGTTTATTCCGTTAGCGAGACTGGCATCACTCCTACCCCCAAATCAGTTGCGCTGGAACATGCCGGCGAGGATTACGCTTACTATTTTGAGTTTGAAAGCAGGAAAAGACTTTTAGCCTACGCAAAAGGGCTGAGCAGAAATGGTGAACAGACAACCGATGAACTGACCTCTGTCCATGATCTGTGCGTAAAGGCCATAGCGGCTTACAACGCCAGGGATTATGCAAAATCAATATACTACGACACCATTRCATCCGAAAAAGGATATGCACTTTCCATGAATAATCTTGCGCACCTTTACTATAATATTGAAGGATTTCTTGACGACGATAAAGCTTTCTATTGGTACCATAAAAGTGCCCTGTCTGGCAATGAAAATGCAATGAATGGACTGGGAATGTGCTATAAGCATGGAGTGGGTACCCCTGTAGATATAGAGAAGGCGCTGTTCTGGCTAAATAAAGCCGCTGAAATGTCACTGGCAATAGCAAATAACAATCTTGGTGATTTGTATTCCGAAGATTTGCTGCTTCCCTCCGATAACGATAAGGCCCTTCAATACTACCAGACTGCTGCAGATCTGGGTGAACCCATGAATAACTGGTTAGGTTATCTTTATGATTTAAAAGGCGATTATGAAAAGGCGCTGCATTATTATCAGCTTGGCGCTGATGAGGGGATTGATGTTTCTGCCTACAATCTGGGTATTTTTTATTTAAATGGGTTAGGAACCGACAAAAACGTGATCAGGGCAATCGATAGCTTTAAAAGCGCGTTAGACCGTGGGTATCAGCAGGCACATATCGATCTTGCCTTGATTTATCAGAATGAAACAGGCTTTAAGGATAAAAACAAAGTACAGCAGCATATCGATGCGGCCAAAGCAGCAGGTTTGGAAATACCAGAAGACCTTGTGGCCAAAAAGAAAGGCTGGTTTGGTTTTTAGGACCATAGATTTTTCCTGTTTCTCAGTAAGAATCAATGATTTTAAGGGCCTTTTTGCTAAATTTCAGATAAGTAACAACAACTTTAGATCCWRYTTTRTAACGATTGTAATCCTCTTGCTTAACCTCAATCCTTATTTTTTCATTTTTAAATGGTCCGGCAAAGGTTAGGTATTCTGCATGTTCTGTTTTATCACGGTTAATCACTACACTCGTTAATTTATTTTTTCCGTTTAGTTTATCCTTCTTCCAGTTGTACTTGTTATACCTATCGGCCAGCATGGCAATGAAATAGCAAAAACTAAAAAATAATAATGCTATGCAGGAGAAAGCGATATAATCATAATACTTCAGGTTGTCTAAGGTTTCCTTTTCTACAGATAAAACAGCAATTATCCCCAAAAACAATATGCCAACAATGATCGTAATTGTAACAATTCTCATGGTTGCTTTTTGTCCTATCTCCATTTCTTTTATTTCCTCCTCAGTCAGTGGAATATTTTCTTGCAATCGTATTTGCGAATTTTCAATTTGACGACTCTCCATTTACTCCTTAAAAATTGTTAAACAATCACTCTCAACTTACGACATTATTTTATCGAGCTGTAGCCACACTGACAATACAACTCATTCGACTTTTAAACTTATCCTTATCAGCTGGTGGTATTTCGACTTTAATGGTAACAGGAAATTTTTCAACCATTTTCACATAATTCCCACTCTGGTTGCTAGGTGAACTAAAAGGAGATTCATTTTTTAGTTTGCCGATCTCTGATACTTTTCCCGAAAGACGAATTTCAGGTAAATCATCCATAATAATTTTCACAGCTTGCCCCTTAAGCAAATGCTGCATCTGGTTTAATTTGAAATTGGCTGTAATATAAAAC